>NZ_JBTZSY010000007.1:0-76987 GCF_054815885.1 Anoxybacillus sp. TBDG-1 | reverse complement strand
ATTAACAAAAGAAAAACGATTTTGTCCTTGACAAAATCGTTTTTCAACAGTCTGAATAGGGGAAATGTTCCCCTATTGTTCCGTTGAAAACATAAATTTTTGTGTGCGAGAACGGACGTTTAAGACAAGCCCGATCGCAAGCATGTATGTGGCAAGGGAGCTTCCTCCGTAGCTGACGAACGGAAGCGGAAGGCCGGTAATCGGTAGCAACCCGATCGTCATGCCGACGTTTTGGAATACTTGGAACGTAATCATGCCGATGACGCCCGCGCATAAGTAGCTGCCAAACGGATCGTGGCACTCTAACGCAATTTGAATCATTCGGTAAATTAATAAGAAAAAGAGCGAAACGACAATGCTTGCCCCGATAAAGCCAAATTGCTCCCCGATAATGCTAAAAATAAAATCGGTATGCGACTCTGGTAAATAGACGTCTAAATTTTTATATCCTTTTCCATATAACTCCCCTGACCCGATTGCAAGCAGCGATTTAATGAGCTGAAACCCTTGATCGCTTGAATATTCATATGGATTTAGCCAGCCGTAAAAACGGTTTAATTGATACTGTTGGATTTTTAACACATCTGGAAAATATAAAAACGCCACGATAAACGCTGTCGCTCCGAGTATAGCGAGACCGACAATGGCAGCGATAATGCGCAAGCGAATGCCGGACACGAGAATGAGCGAACCAGCAATCGCCATAAACACCATCGACATCCCCATGTCTGGTTGACGCGCAAGTAAAAAAAGTGGCGGCAATAGCGACAGACCGATTTTTCCAAGCAATTTTAAGTCATCTTGTAACGTCGGATCATGATATTTTTCGCGATGGTTAACGATCATACGACTAATGACGATAATCATAAAAATTTTCATCAGCTCAGACGGTTGAAAGTTTCCGCCCGGCAGGCTGTACCAGCTCGTTGCCCCTTTAATTGTCAACGTACCCGGGACGTTTAATTCTAATCCAAGTAAAAGAATGATACCGAAGCCATATAAATACCAAGCGATTTTAAATAGTCGATCGTAATCAAAAAGCATTGTCACAGCGATGACGACAACACCAATGCCGTACCACATGAGCTGCTTTTTGGCAAAGTTAATATGTTGTAGCTTGGCAGGGAGCGTCTCGCGCGCACTTTCAATGGCGATGGCGCTCACGATTGCAATTAAAAATAAAATAAACAATAGATGATAATCTATTTTTGTTTGAGTCGTTTTTTCGTTTTCCATTGTTGTTCCCCCTGCGTTTCATCGTGCATTATCATTTTACATTGTCAGTTGCAAGTTGGCAAAGATTCGCGCATAATAAAAAAAGCGAATTTTTGTCGAGAGGAGGGAAATATGATGTTGCAAGCGTTATATAATGGAAACATGGAGGAGTTTCGCGAGCAATTTTTAAAATTACATCCGTATGAGCAAGCGAAGTTTTACGTCGAACAAAGCCAAGAAGTAAGAAAGCGGATGTACGAATATTTATCGCCAGCAGAAATGGCGGAAATTTTTGACCATCTCGATATTGAGGAAGATGAGTATAAAATTTATTTGGCGGAAATGGATCCGCTATTTGTCGCGCAAATGCTCGCACACATGTATGCCGATAATGCGGCGGACGTATTAAATGAACTCGATAAAAAAGAAGTAGCAAATTATTTAACGATTATGGATGATGAAGCAGCGAAAGATATTCAAGGACTGCTTCATTATAAAGAATATACGGCCGGAAGCATTATGACGACGGAATATATCGCCATTCACGCTAACCAAACAGTGCGTTCGGCGATGCAAATTTTGAAAAAAGAAGCAGCGCAAGCGGAGACGATTTATTATTTGTACGTCGTTAATGAGCAGCGTCAGCTCGTTGGCGTATTGTCGCTTCGTGAGTTATTGACATCCGATGACGATCAAATGATTGCTGATATTATGAACGATCGAGTCGTTTCCGTATTTGTGGACGAAGATCAAGAAGATGTTGCGCGCAAAATGCAAAATTACAACTTTTTAGCGCTTCCTGTCGTCGATGCGAACAATCATTTGCTCGGTATTATTACCGTTGATGACATCGTCGACGTTATTTCGGAAGAAGCGACAGATGACTATTCGAAGCTTGCCGGCGTTCCTGATGTGGACATTCAGCGCAATCCGTTTGAAGCGGCGAAAAAACGGTTGCCATGGCTTATTATTTTATTGTTTTTAGGCATGATGACAGCGAATTTAATTAGCCGCTTTGAAGATACACTACAAAAAGTTGCGATTTTAGCGGTGTTTATTCCGCTCATTGCCGGCATGTCAGGAAATACAGGTACGCAGTCGTTAGCGGTCGCTGTGCGCCGACTTGCAATGGGCGATTTAGAAAAAGAAGGAAAGTGGAGCATGCTTGCGCGCGAGGCGTTGACGGGGCTGCTTATAGGTTTGTCGTGTGGCGTCGTCATTACGATTGTCGTGTACGTATGGAAGCAACAGTTTTTCCTAGGTGTGCTCGTCGGATTAGCGCTATTTGCGACGCTGACGGTCGCGACAGTTGCAGGAGCGCTCATTCCGCTTTTTATGCATAAACTGCGCATTGACCCTGCGGTAGCATCTGGTCCGTTTATTACGACATTGAATGATTTAATTAGCATTCTCATTTATTTCGGTTTAGCGACGATGTTTATGGACTATTTATTATAAATTCCCTATTTGAAAGTAGGGAATTTTTTGTTATAATCATATTAATACTAGGTTCTAATAACAAATCATAAAATTAAGGGGATGAACGAATATGCAATTATCATTACAAGGAAAAACGTACGTCGTGATGGGTGTGGCGAATAAACGAAGCATCGCTTGGGGCATTGCCCGCGCGCTTCATGCGGCAGGAGCGCGGTTAATTTTTACATATGCTGGGGAGCGATTTGAAAATGAAGTAAAAAAATTAGTCGCAACGTTAGAAGATGACAGAGCGCTTGTGTTGCCTTGCGATGTGACGAAAGATGAAGAAATTGAAGCATGCTTTGCGCAAATCAAAGAGCAAGTGGGTGTCATTCACGGCCTCGCGCATTGTATCGCATTTGCGAATAAAGAACATTTAGAAGGCGAGTACATGAACGTCGACCGCGAAGGATTTTTACTTGCGCATAACATTAGCGCGTATTCGTTAACAGCTGTGGCAAAAGCGGCGAAAGAGTTAATGACAGAAGGAGGAAGCATCGTCACATTAACATATTTAGGCGGCGAGCGCGTCGTGCAAAACTATAACGTCATGGGTGTGGCGAAAGCGTCGTTAGAAGCGAGCGTGAAATATTTAGCGAACGACTTAGGAAAATACGGCATTCGCGTCAACGCCATTTCCGCAGGTCCAATTCGTACATTATCTGCCAAAGGCGTCGGCGACTTTAACTCGATTTTAAAAGAAATTGAAGAACGCGCACCACTGCGCCGCACAACGACACAAGAAGAAGTAGGCGATACGGCACTATTTTTATTTAGCGACTTATCGCGCGGCGTCACAGGCGAAATTATTCACGTCGACTCTGGCTACCACATTTTAGCGCGATAATTTAAAAGCTGTTTGGCAAATGCCAAACAGCTTTTAATTTTTTTACAATTATATGAAATTTATAGAATTATACACTGTTATTTATTATAATACGATTAGTATTTATTAGAATGGAGGAATGTTAATTGAGAAAAATTTGGATTCTCACAGTATTACTCACTAACATTTTTGTATTTGGATTTTATGAATCTTTCTCACATGCTTCAGAACTGCCTGTCCAAAAAAACGCAACAGAAGATGCTAAAGAAATTACAGTTCAGTTTGATTTGAAGGATCAAGAAAAACACGAAATCATAGTTGTCGATGAATCTGGAAAAGAAATGACTATTACTATTGAACCGATTATGTTATCCGAAAGAGAGGATTATGGAAGAATAAATCGACCCTCATATCAGCATCTTTTTCCGTACGGGAAATCAACTTATCAAGTAAAAGCAGCGACTCCATATATGGGAATTAGTTATTTTATTGATGTAAATGTTCCTAACAATATTGAAGAATCTAGAATTATTAAAGCGTATTCTTATGATTACTGGATTATCGGTGGAACTCTCAATAATATTTCTTTAAGCTATACAGAAAAAACAGCTAAGTTTTCTGCTGATGTATCATGGTTGGGTGGACTTGGTGGTGCAAATGTTTATGTCAAGGCAACTTTGTCTGGGAACTTGCTTACTATAAGCACAAGAATGTGAAATTTACTACTTAAAACGAATAGGTTGAGGATGATTTCTAATGGGTTACTTTTCTCTTGTAGTTATTATCATTATTGTATTTTCATTATTTTTTATTTTGAAATGTTTGTACCATCTAAAGAAAAATAGCGATATACGCATTAAACAAAATGAACAGATTATTCACTTATTAACAGAACAGAGGAAGAAAGATTAATCACAGCTCGTTGTGCTTCTATAGCGACAACTTGAATGGTTAACTTCATTTTTTCGACTGGCGGAATCAAGCTTTTAGCATGCCCCTCTCTTTTTGCGCATATAGTAGTCGTAAAAAGGAGGGGTGTGGGAATGAAAAAACGTGTGGAAAATGCACCGTTGTTGTATATCGTTCAGCCAAATTTAGGTCCGAAAACGTGCTATATGCAACAAACGTTTCGAACGAAAAGAGAAAAGCCGTCGTATCCGCCGCCGTCATTTGCGAATTTTCGCGAGATGGATACGAGCGAGCGCATTGAATTTTTAGCCACGTTGCCAGACGAGCTTCGGCCGGTGACGTGTGAGTTGAAAACGAAAAACAAGACGTATGAAGGCGTTATTCAAACATACGATAAGAAAAAAGTCGTCCTTACGCTAAGCGAGGAAGAAAAAACGATCACGATCCCGCTAGAACATATCGTATCGGTATCGCTTATTGGCAAATCGTAATATATAAACGTTCAAGCTGCTCGGCTGTGTTTGCGAAAGAAAACGTCGTTTCTGCTCGTTTTCGTCCTTCGTAAGCAAGGGCGAGCGCTTTTTCTTTATCGTGCAACAGTTCGTTTATGGCGCAGGCGAACGCTTTTGGCGATGCATAGTCGTCAATGACGAGACCATTTTTGTTATGTTCGATCACTTCGCTATTTCCGCCGCGGTTTGTCGTAATGATCGGCACGCCTGCCGCCATCGCTTCGTAATGCACGCGGGCAAGCGGCTCGTGCCATTGCGAACTGCAAACGAACACATCGCCGATCGTGAATACGTGTGGAATATGTTCAGACGGAATGTAGTTTGTAAATTGAATGCGGTCTTTGTAAGGTTCGGCGAGCCGATGAAGGAAGCGAACGTATTCGTTCGGGCGGTTGTCGCTAAACCATTTTCCTCCGACGATGATCAGTTTTGCTTTTGGATGGTGGGCTAATACGTGATTCATGCTTTCAATGAGCACATGTACCCCTTTTGTTTTACTTAATCGCCCGATAAATAAAATGACGTCATCGTCTTCGGCAATAAAGCGTTGGCGCATGTCGGCGCGCACTTGTTTTCCTTCCTCCGTCCATGGCGGTGTGTACGGTGTAATGTCAACGCCAGAGTAGACGACTTGAACGAGATCGTCTGGCACATCGTATCGTTTTGTGACGGTACGCTTCATATACGCGCTGACGGTTGTGATGAGATCGACTTCAGCAATGACTCGTTCGGCAACGTCACGTTTCATTTTCATCGGTGAAAACATATCGTTATGCAAACTTGTGACGAAGCGACTGTTTGGTGCCATTTGTTTGTAGCGTAACACGTTTGCCGGACGGTTAAACACGTGAATGACGTCGAATGTACGCTTGCTTAATTCATCGGCGATTCGTTGTTCGTACTGTTCTTTTGGCACGCGCACGTACTCGATGCTATGACGCTGTTCGTAAATAGGAAGCGAAGGGTCGGTAATGGAAAAAATGGTGAGTGAATGTTTAGCGGCAAGAAAGGGAGCGATGCCATCAATCATGAGTTGAATGGCTCCTCCTTTGACGGCAGGCGACGGCAATTTTTCTGTGCAAATGAAAGCGATGCGCATAATTACCTCCCGTAAAGCGAGCGAATGTATTCTACTTCGTGGCGCAGTCCTTCTTGCAATGATACGTTCGGGGTGTATGAAAGGATGCGTTCCGCTTTCGAAATGTCCGCCCACGTATGTTTCGGTTCGCCAATTGCTTGATTCATATATTGTTTGTTTGCTTGTTTACCAATGATTTCTTCAAGTATGGCGATGACGTCGTTGACGGACGCGCGTTCTTTTCCGCCGATGTTGAACGTTTCGCCAATCGCTTTGTCATTGCCAAGCACAGCGAGCGTGCCATTGACGCAATCGGAAATGTACGTAAAGTCGCGCGTTTGTGTGCCGTCGCCAAAAATCGTGATCGGCTCATCAAACAGCATTTGGCGAATAAAGCGATGAAACGCCATATCAGGTCGCTGGCGTGGACCGTATACGGTAAAATAACGTAAAATGGTCGTCGGCACGCCAAATTCCGATCCATATACGTGGCATAAATGTTCGCCAGCAAGCTTCGTCATGCCGTATGGTGAAAGAGGAGTCGGAGTCATGTTTTCATGCACGCGCCCATGCTTTTCGCCATAAACGGATGACGTCGACGTATAAATGAACTGTTTTGGGCGGTGTTGTTTACACGCTTCAAGCAACCGTTGCGTCGCCAATATATTATTTGTTGTGTACAAATCAAATGATGTTCCCCAGCTCGTGCGCACGCCCGGCATGCCCGCAAAATGATAAATGACGTCGACTCGTTTGACGATGTCGTCAAGCGGCAACGACAAAAGATCGCCTTCGATCCATGTAAAACGGTTATGCTTTTTTAGCGTCTCGATCGTTTTTTCTTTCCATTCTTTTGGCGTCGGACCGATGAAACAATCGATGCCGATGACATGATGGTGCTGCAATAACGCTTCGCATACGTGCGAGCCGATAAAGCCAGCCGCTCCTGTGACAAGTATATTCATCCGCGTCCCACCCCTACATAGTTTAGTCCTGCTTTCATGACGTCGTCACGCGACAAGCAATTTCGCCCGTCGATCACGACGTTTCCGTTCATCGTTTGTTTTACTTCTTCCCAGTTTAACTGTTTATACGCATCCCAATCAGTCGCAACGATGAGCGCATCGGCTTGTTGAATGGCTTCAGCAATCGTTTTTACTTGTTTGATGTCGGTATTTGGAAGTGTAGCTTTTGGGTCGTGGGCGATGACGTCAGCCCCATGGGTGTGTAGCTTGTTAATCAGGGAGACGGCAGCTGATTCGCGAATATCGTCTGTGTTCGGTTTAAACGCGATGCCAAGCACAGCAATTCGTCTTCCTGAAAGTTCTCCTAACGCTCGTTTTATTTTTTTCATGTACCAATGAAGTTGCGTGTCGTTCACCGCTTTTGTCGCTTCTAACATATACGGGCGCACCATTTGTTCATACGCCATTTGTATGAGGGCTGTAACATCTTTCGGAAAACAAGAGCCACCGTACCCAATGCCAGCTTGTAAAAAATGTCGCCCGATGCGTTCGTCAAGCCCGATGCCTTTTGCGACGTCGGTGACGTCGACGTCATATACGTCACAAAGACGTGCGATTTCGTTAATAAAGGAAATTTTCGTGGCTAGAAAGGCGTTGGCAGCATATTTCATCATTTCAGCGCCGTTTAAACTAGTAACGACATATGGCGCGTGAATGCCGGCATATAATGTTTGCATAACGGAAAGTGAACGATCATCATCATCACGTAAGCCGATGATAATACGGTCGGGATGTAACGAATCGTAAATGGCGGAGCCTTCGCGTAAAAATTCAGGGTTTGAGACGATGCGAACATGTTTTCCTTCATTTTTTAAGCGTTTATATATGCGTTCGTTCGTTCCGATCGGGACGGTACTTTTCATGACAAGTGTTTGATGATCGCCTATATATGGAATAAGCGTATCAATGGCGCGCTGGACGTACGAGACATCTGGTTTTCCTTTTAAGTCAGGCGGTGTGCCGACGCAAATAAAAATAACATCTGCTTCTTTTATATGTTTTTGTTCGTTGTGATGAAAAAAAAGCCGACTTTTATAGTCGGTTAACAGCTCAGCTAAACCGGGTTCGTAAATCGGGACATCGCCGTGCTGTAAGGCGGCAATTTTTTGTTCATTTTCATCGATGCAATGAACCGTATGCCCAAGTTTGGCAAGGACAGCTGCTGTTGTTAATCCGACATAACCGGCGCCAATCATACAAACGTTCATAAGTTCACTTCCTTTATTCATCTTCGTCTTCTGTTTTTTTCGTTCCAATTGTTATTGTTGTTTGTTCGGTTGCCGCAACGAGCGCTTCGGTCGGAAACTCCACTGCGGCGATGTCACGGCAGTTGATCGTGATCGATTTTCCGCCGTGTTCATAAAATGGGTCGACAATGATTGTTAATGTTTTCGATGTTGTGTCTATTTGAACAAATTGAGCGTTATAGTATGTTTCTTTGTTCGTACGCACGTGCAGTTCTGTTCCTTCGCTTAATGTCGTAAGCGTAGCGCATATATGTTGTACGTGGCGTTGGCGAGCTAAAAAATCTTTGCTGAAAAAAATGTTATACATAGTTTCACATCCTTTTTTGTGAAATCACTCATTGCATTATATGTGAAACAATAAAAAACGGAATAGGCGAAAGTACTGCATGTTTTTTACATAAGCAACATAAAGTGAAGCGAGGGGGCGAAAGAATGGATGTTTTTCACTTTTTTCTTTTATGTATCGCTTCATTTCGTTTGACACGCTTACTCGTATATGATCGCATTACATCGTTTTTGCGCGCCCCGTTTCATGAAGAATTTGAACAAGATGGAGAAACGTATATTGTCATCAAAGGGACGGGGCTAAGAAAGTGGATTGGGGAGTTGTTAAGCTGCCATTGGTGTACAGGGATATGGTGCGCAGCTGGGCTATATGTCGGAACCGTTTATGCGCCAAGCATCTTTATGCCGCTTGTGTCGGTGTTAGCGATTGCGGGATGTGCTGCGCTTATCGAAGTCGTTGTTCAAAAATGGAGCCAATAAAAAAAGCGGGCGAATGCCTGCTTATTTATTGATAACGATATGATTAAAAGATGATACCCCTTGTTTTAGCTGGCGGAAATAAACGAACCCTTCTATGACAACGGTTTGTATGACCCGCAATTCAAATGACGGAAAGCGCAGTTGTTCATTTGGTAAAAGCGTCGTTTCATCGATCGGTTTTAGCCAATATTCCCCGTCTTTTATTTTTTGGCGCCAATCTTCGACCGCAAACGTCCAGCCACCTTCTTCTTGTACTTGACGAAATGAAAATTTTCCGCTTAATTGAGCATGATCGGCAGGACGAAGACGAACGCAAATGATCGGGTCATTGAGCGGCATATTGCCGGTATTGTCAACGACGAAATCCCCAATAATCGTTACATGTTCTTCTTTTTCTTCTGGGATCATGACCGCATATGCAAAATAGGCGTTGGCGCGCGCGATGTCTTCTTTTTTTGTTTCTTTTTTTCGTTTTTTTTCTTCTTCAAGCGCCACTTCGTAAAAAAGAAGTTGTTGCTTCAGATGGTCGATCGTTCGTTCGTATTCGTCCATTTGTTCGAGCTGTTTTTGGACGTATTGATTGCGCAGCTGTTCGCGTTTTAGTTCTGTCTCCATCAGCTGCAATAATTGTTTATATTTTGCCACTTCCGAGCGATAATGAATAATTTTTTGTTGCAGTTGAATATGTTGGTTGTTCATCTCCTCCCCCCTATAAGCATTCTGGACATCCTTGCCAACCATTTAGAGTCATATGACTTGGTTGAACGATAAACATCGAACAAATGAAAAATACGACCCATATTTTTTTTCGTCATTTTATGCTATCCTCTCCTTTTGTTGTTTCAATATTCATTTTATTTTATCATATGTCATATATACCAAAATAAAGGTGTGATTGAATGAGAACATCGTTTTCTATTTTGACTACAATCGTATTTTTATTTTTTGTTCCATATGCAGCAAGTGAAAAAACAGGCGTGCCATATATGGAATGGACGTTTCTTGTCGGTGTGATTGCGACAAGTTTTCTTTTTTATATACATGGAAGCGGATATATGTGGAATAGGTCTTCAGAAGAAGTGAAAAATACGTGCTATCGTTCTTATTCCTTTTGGATTGCTTGCACATATACGGTAATCAGCTACATGTTAAACATATAAAAGAAGCAGGCTGTATGTGAGCCTGCTTCATTCATTAATGTGCCGGGAATACTTCTGGGCATTGTGGTGGGAATTTGTCTGTTGGGCAAAGTGTTGCTTCTAAAATTTCTTCGCGCGGTTGGCAGTAGCGTGCTTCGACTTCCAATTTTACGTCTGCTTCCATTTGCACTTCTAAGCATAATGTAATGGATACATCAAGCTGTGAGAAGTTGTCAGTGCAAATTAAACTTGCGTCACATTCGAAAAACGAAATGTGGCAATCGAGCATTGTGCCTTCTGGTGCGCATAAAATAAATGTTTGAGCCGTCGCAAATGGGATTGGGCAAGATTCGCAAACGACGTGACCGTTCGCATTGACAACTTGCACGACAACGTGGCCTTTCACAAGCACTTTCACTTTTTGTAATGTGACTGTATCGCCTGATGGAAGTGTGACGTGAACAGGTTGGCGACCGTTCGGTTGTAAAATTTCTTGGCAAATGAGTGCATTGTTGTCAACAGTTTGGTCGATGCGGTTTCCTTCGTCGTCTGTTAAGAAGCAGCGAATCGAGAAATCGCCAGCACTTAAACCGTTTGATGCGAAAAAGTCGCAAACCGATTGCCCATGGCGTGGACATTTGCTTTCAGGAAAAATATTTTCCAAATCCCCATTTGAAAAACTGCGCAACGGCACATCGACTTGACGAGTAACCCAGTCATACACTTTGCGTGTTTTAATACACACTTTTTCTTTACGCTCTTTATGATGCGTCATGCCTCGTTCCTCCTATTTCAGTTTTTCCCGTCGCATGTATCGGGACTACTGTATAGTATGAGAAAGGTGGGTAAGTGTGCAGGGATATGTGCGGAATTTTTTTGTCATAAATGGGCGCAATGTTGAATTGTTATGTAGTAGAAAGGGGTGGGCATATGCAAAATGAGCTAGACATGTTGCGCGCAGAAAATGTGTTGTTAAAAGAATTAGCAGCATTAAGTGAACAGCGCTATCAAGAAATTAAACGATTAAAAAAGGAAAATGAAGAGCTAAAAGAGCAACTTGAACAAATAACAAAACAAGTACTTGCGCAAGGAACGGATTCATGGTTTATGCACAATATTAAGCGACAACAAATATTAAAACAAGGCGGGCAATTGCCAATGGCAACTCCGTTTTCATTTGCAGAAAAAAAGAAATAGGGAAAACGCATAGTCATTCGCTCCATTTTTTCATATGCTATTGTATCTTACACATGTGGAGGGTTTGCAAATGGAAAAGAAAAAACCGATTGTCCTCGGTGGATCACAAACAGCAAAAGTATACACGTCTTCGCCAACACCTGTGAAAAAAACAGGCGGTTGCGGATGTGGGAAAAAAATAAAAAAACAATAGCATAGGGGAGAGAAACATGGAGCGTTTTAAAAATTATGGGCTATGGTTAGCTGTTGGTTCGTTTGTTTTGCTTTTGTTACAGACATTTGGGGTTGATTTGGATTTGGGAAAGTATGAGCAATTATGGAATGCGTTTTTAAGTATTTTAGTAATGGCTGGAATTTTAAATAATCCGTCGCTTGGCAAAGGATATCGCGACAAATGTTAGCTCCTTTTAGGGGCGATTTTTTTTGTATAACTTTGTCATATGAGCGCATGCTATTGTGTGAAAAAGCAAAGGAGGTTGTCATCATGACTGTCGCAAGTTCTGTAAAACAAACGTTAGCGGGATTGAAATCGGCGCAGGCGAGCTTTGAAACGTTTGCGTTGCAAACAGAAAATGAAAAAGCGAAGCAATTGTATCAACAAGCAGCACAACAAACGCAAGCTATTGTTGATTTATTATCGCCACGCTTGCAAGAAATTGAACAAGAAGAGCCACAATATAAACAATAAGTGAATCGGGTGTCCTATGTGGACGCCCTTTCGTTACATGAATAGAAAGGTGAACGCCATGAAAAAATGGTTTGTACTCATTCCTGTTTTTTTACTAATGAGTTGTGCGCATGAACAAAAAGAACAACAACAGTCGCTTCAACAAGAACACATCACAAACGTAAGCCATGACGGAAGCGCGAAACGAAGCGACCAACAACATGCCGAAAAAGCAGTGGACATGTTAAAGGGACGCGAAGATGTGAAAGATGTTGTTGCCGTTCAAGCAAATGGCCGACTGTTAGTTGCATATCAAGTGAAACATATGCATCGGTTCCGGATGAAAGCGATTGAAAAAGATGTACGAAATATGTTAAACGACGAGTTCGGTGAGAAAGTAATCGCATCGCACGATTTAAAAATTTTTTGGAAAACGAAAGCGTTAAAAGAAAAAATCGAAACGAAAAACATAAGTGAAAAAGAAATCGAAAAAGAAGTGACGGTCATTCAAAAATTAAGCGAAGAACAAACGTAGCGAGGTGAGATGATGGCGAACGAAAAAAGAAAAAATTTGACACCTGTTCAACAAGAGTATCATCAGTTTGAACAAGCGCGGGAAACGAAGCGACCGGTGTTGAAAAATTGCGTACGTGCTTTTTTTGTCGGTGGATTCATTTGCGCAATTGGTCAAGCTATTTCTTATTTCTATATGTACTTTTTCGACTTTACGGAAAAAACAGTCGGTAATCCGACGGTGGCGACGATGGTGTTTCTCGCGATGTTGTTAACCGGTTTTGGCGTATATGATCGATTGGCGCAATTTGCAGGGGCAGGGAGTGCGGTGCCAGTCACCGGGTTTGGCAACGCCGTTATTTCAGCTGCGATTGAACATCGGACGGAAGGATTTGTGCTCGGTGTTGGCGGAAATATGTTCAAACTAGCAGGTTCGGTTATTTTATTCGGCACGTTTTCGGCGTTTGTCGTGGCGCTTATTAAAACGATTGCGGTCAAATGGGGTGGACTCGGATGATGAAAGGTCATCGTACGTGGGTGTTTGAAAACCGTCCAATCATCGTCGCGACTGCGACAGTCGGCGGACCGTTTGAGGCGAACGGAAACATTGCTGATGATTTCGACTTGCTTCATGAAGACCTTTGGCTCGGGGAAGATTCGTACGAAAAAGCGCATAAAGTGCTGTTTGAAGAAGCGTTTTTTCAAGCGATGAAAAAAGCGCGCATCGAAAAAGAACACGTGCAGTTTATTATTGCTGGCGATTTAATGAATCAAATGACGCCGTCAAGTTTTGCGGCGCGCACGCTCAGCACTCCGTATCTCGGCGTATTTGGCGCTTGTTCAACGTCGATGGAAGCGCTCGCGTTAAGCGCATTTATCGTCAACTACGGCGGGGCGAAGTACATATTAACAGGTGCTGCGAGCCATAACGCTGCGGTTGAAAAGCAGTTTCGCTACCCGACCGAATACGGTGGACAAAAGCCACCGACAGCGCAATGGACGGTGACAGGGGCAGGCGTGGCGCTCGTCGGGAGCGAAGGGGTCGGTCCACGCATTACAGCTGCAACGATTGGTCGTGTTGTTGATATGGGCTTGACCGATCCGTTTAATATGGGCGGGGCGATGGCGCCAGCGGCAGTCGATACGATTGAAGCCCATTTACGAGACATGCAAGTTAATGCGTCGCATTACGATTTGATCGTGACAGGCGATTTAGGAAAAATCGGTCGTGCGGTGTCGCTTGATTTATTGCGAAAAAATGGGATGAAGCTTGAAGAAGAACGGTATCAAGATTGCGGATTAATTATTTACCGCGAAGGGCAACCGGTGTTGTCGGGGGGAAGCGGAGCAGGGTGCTCAGCAACGGTCGTGTACGGTCATTTGTTAAATCGGATGAAGCGTGGGGAAATAAAACGCATGCTCGTCGTAGCAACAGGGGCGCTTTTATCGCCGCTTACGTTTCAACAAGGAGAGACGATCCCGTGCATCGCGCATGCGGTAGCGATTGAGTATGGAGGCGATTATTTATGATGGCGATGTTTTTTTGGGCGTTTGTCGTCGGAGGGCTCATTTGTGTGATCGGGCAAGTGATGTTTGATGTATTTAAACTTACCCCTGCCCATACGTTAAGCGCGCTTGTCGTAGCTGGTGCGATTTTAGACGGGTTCGGATTGTACGAACCGCTCATCGATTTTGCTGGGGCAGGGGCGACGATTCCGATTACAAGTTTCGGGAACGCGCTCGTGCACGGGGCGATGCAAGAAGCGGAAAAGCACGGCATCGTCGGGGTGTTGACGGGCATGTTTGAAGTGACGAGCGCCGGCATTTCGGCAGCCATTGTATTCGGCTTTATCGGAGCATTATTATTTAAACCGAAAGGATAGAGGAACATGACGATCGGTTCACAAGTGAAACAAAGTTTAGCGAATATGAAAGCGATTCATGCGACGTTGCAAGAGCTTGCGATGACGTCAACGAACGACGAGGCGCAACGGGCGTTTCATGAAGCGATGTTACAGACGGAACAAATGATGGCGGCACTCAAAGGGCGCATCGCGACGCTTGAGCGCGAAGAGCCGCAATATAAGGGGATGTAAACATGCCAGCGTGGTTAGAAGTTGCGATTCGTTCCATTTGCATTTTAATCGGACTGTTTGTCATTACAAAGTTATTAGGAAAAAAACAGTTGTCGAAACTATCATTTTTCGAATATATTGTCGGCATTACGATTGGGGACATTGCCGGCTCGATGTCGATGGATTTAGATATTCGGTTAACGGAAGGGATTACGAGCATTTTAATTTGGTCGCTTTTCCCCGTCGTCATCTCGATCATTTCGTTGCGAAGTAAAAAATTTCGCGATTTCGTTGAAGGCAATTCCACCGTTTTTATTAAAAACGGAAAAATTTTAGAAGACAATTTGAAAAAAGAAAAATATACTATAGATGAATTGCTTGAACAGTTGCGGAAAAAAGACGTCTTTCGCGTCGCTGATGTCGAATTTGCGACGCTCGAAGCAAACGGCGACTTAAGCATTTTATTAAAACGCGACAAACAGCCGCTCACGATTGGGGATGTGCAAAAGTACGTTCCAGAGGAAAAAGAACCGCAAACCGTCATTATGGACGGTGAAATTTTAGATGAACCGCTTGCGACAGCCCGTCTAAACCGCGGCTGGTTAAAGAAGCAACTCGATCAAATGGGCGTCGCTGTCGAAAACGTCTTTTTAGCGCAAGTCGATTCGTACGGTCAACTGACCGTCGATTTATACGACGATCGCATTCAAGTACCAGAACCGCAACAAAAGCAACTATTGCTCGCATCGATGAAAAAAGCAGAAGCGGACTTCGAACTATTCGCCTTGCAAACAAATGACACCGAAGCCAAACAAATGTACGAACAACAAGCGAAACAAATGCAGCAGCTTATTCAAAAACTGCAGCCATTTCTCACGTAAAGCCACGGCACGTACGTGGCTTTTTCATGTGGGGAATATATTCAAACAATCAGCTAAATTAGCTGATTGTTTGCAGAAACTCCTCGACTTGTTCGCGTGTTTTGGCGTTGGCGCTATGTAAGTGGGCGATTTTTTCACCGTTTTGGAACACAAGCAAGCTCGGAATGCCCATAACGTTGTATGTTTCGGCGATGTCTGGCACATCGTCGCGATTGATGTCATACCATGTAAATTGTGGATAAGCAGCGATCACTTCGTCGATAAATTGATCCATGCGCACGCAATCGGGACACCATGTTGTAAAAAATTTAACGACAACGGGTGTGTTTGCAGCGATCGCTTGTTTAAATTGTTGTGCGTCTTGCAGTCGTTTCATGTTGACACGTCCTTTCTTTTTCTTTCGCCTTTTATTTTAGCACATATTGACGTTTGTTACGTATGAAAAAGCAAAGGGGGGGAAGATGATGGATCGATTGGAAAAAGAACTGCAATCATATACGCGCGCAAAACACGCAAAGCACGATGCACTCATGAACGCGTTTGAAGCATGGGGGAAAGAAGTAGGCGCCACGCTAAGCAAACTTGAAAACATAAACGGTAAGCTATTTCAACAATTTGAAGCAAACATGAGCGATGCGGAAGCGTTTTTTGCGAAAAAAGAAAAGCAGTTTGCACGCATGTTTCAGCATTTTTTATAAGCGCCCATACCAAATGAATTTTTGCGCATATGATGTAAGCGACAACGTTCAAGGAGGTGGAGTCTCATGGGCTTCGGATATTGCGGATATGGTTACGGTGGCTACGGCTACGGCGGCGGATACGGTTCAACGTTCGTGTTGATCGTCGTATTGTTCATTTTGTTGATTATCGTTGGTGCAGCGTTCGTTCACTAAGAAGAGGCGTTCCAAAGGGCATACCTTTGGAACGTTTTTTTTTCTTTTTCATATGCTGAAAAAGAAAAGCGAAGGAGGCGGAGAAAGATGGATCAACATTTTTTTAAAAACATCGAAAAGAAAACGGGCGTCAATATGCAAGATATTTTTGCGCTCGCCAATTCATTACAAAACGCAAACTTTAAAGACGAAAAAACGGTGCGCGGCATCGTCAAACGCGTCGCTCAAATTGCGAATCGCAACGTGCCAAAAGAGTTAGAAGATAAAATCGTGCAGTCGATCATTAACAACGGAAAACAAATGGATTTCAATACGATTGCGAATATGTTGAATAAAAAATAACGAAAAAGCGAAAAGTCTTAGACGAGGCTTTTCGCTTTCGTTTCAAGGAGAGGGAGCAAACGCGAGGCGTTTGCTTTTTTTAATCGGCGCATCGACGGAACGGAAATAAAAAGACGTTCTTTTGCGCGAGTGATTGCGACGTAAAGAAGGCGGCGCTCTTCTTCAAGCGGGGCGACATCGCCGTTTCGGTACGCCTCAAGCGCATAGTCGTGCGGCAATAGTCCGTCGACGGCCCCGATAATATAGACGATCGGAAACTCTAACCCTTTTGAACGGTGAATCGTCATGAGTTGAATGCCGTCATCGCCCGTTGTGTTGGCGTATGCTTTGACGCGCTCAACGTGAGAAAGAAACGCTTGGATCGTTTTAAATTTTCGGGCAACGACTTTGACATCGCGCACATCATCGGATCCTTTTTCCATCGCATTCCCTTCGTTGCCGCGCTTTTTTAAAAAGTCGCCAAAGCCCATGTCTTTTTCAATGAAGTCAATGGCGTCGATTGGTTTCATGTCTTTCACTTTCGCAAAGAGCGGAACGATTGCGCGCAATTTTTGTTGCTGAAACGGTTGAATGCCGTCAAGTTTAGCGAGCGCTTCGACGAGCGAACAATCTTGTAAAATCGAGATCGCTTTTAAGTCGTTCATGACCGTCTGCTTTAAAAACAATACGGTGACAACATCCGCAAGCGCCTGTTCGTCGTTCGGATTGATGCTTAATTGAAAAAAACTTAACAAATATCGCACAATGCGACGGTTGTAAAACGAGTCGCCATCTGTCGTGACAGGGAAACGAAGTTGCGAAAGCCGTTCAAAGACGGCGCGCCCTGAAGCGTTCGTTCGGCATAAAATGGCGATATCGCTCGGTTTGACGCCTTGTTTCAATCGCTCTTCAATGTCGCTGGCAATCATTGTCGCTTCTTCTTCTTCATCGTACGGAAAGAAAAATGTCGGACAATGTTTGCTGTCGGTTTGAGCGTTCATTTGTTTCGGAATGCGCGTGCGACTTTTCGAAATGATGTGGTTGGCGAGCGAGACGATCGGATGCGATGAGCGATAATTTTCCGTCATCTTGACAATTTTCGTATTCGGAAAATCTTTTTGAAATTGGTCAATGAATGATGGATCGGAGCCGCGAAACGCATAAATGGCTTGATCGTCATCGCCAACGGCGCAAATGTGATGCGTATGGGATGCAAGCAGTTTCATCGTTTCATATTGCACGTTGTTAATGTCTTGAAATTCATCGATAAGAAAATAATGAAACCGCTCGTGATATTGTTGTAATCGTTTTTCATCCGTCCGCAACATGTCATAGCACGCATATAACATATCGTCAAAATCAAATACATCGAGTTGCCGTTTTCGTTCTTCATATTGCACATACAATTGCACGACGCGTTCGTCCCATTCGTTTTCGATTGCGATGTCAGCGAGGGAGGTAAGCGTATTTTTCCAATATGAAATGCGTTGCATCGCTTCATCATACGGAAAATCGCGCTCATCAATGCCGATGTCGCGCCCGATTTCTTTCATCATCTTCTCTTTTTGCCAGTCACGAATGAGCCGCTCATGACGCCAACGAAACGGATCGGCATGTTGTAACATACGATAAAATAAGCTATGAAACGTTCCAATTGTCGGTATCCCCGCAAGGTTGTACGACTGAAGTCTTTCCGCTAACTCTTTCGCCGCTTTTGTTGTAAAGGTGACGATCATGATGTTTGCCGTTTGGATATGATCATTTGTGATCATCGCTGCGGCGCGCGTCGTTAACGTGCGCGTTTTACCGCTTCCAGCACCTGACAGAACGAGAAGCGGTCCATTGACGTGGCGCACCGCTTTGTATTGGTCGGCATCGAGCGACACGCCGCATACGGTCATTTGTTTTTTTTCTTTCGTTTGAAACGGTTGTTTTGGCTGAATGGCGATGATATTCGCTCGTTTTCGTTCTTCTCGTATGCAAGGGTGAGCAACATGATAAAAGTGCGGGGCATGCTCAATCGCTAAATGAAAGCGAACGATTCCACCGCACATCGGGCACGTCCATTTATTGCGTAAACTTTGTTCGTAAACGAGCTCATATTTTTCTCGTGGTAACGTATGAATGTCAAATAACTTGCCGTTATATCGTGCTTTGTTCATCGGTCAAACTCCTTCGTCTAACGTCAACGTCTATGTTAACAAATCATACAGTAAGAGAAAAGGAGTTTTTCATTGGCGAGCGAATATATAAACAAAGGAGGTGTTATTATGATTCGTCCAACTTCACTCACCGTTCCGCGTATAACGAGCATACAACGAGCAACAAACGAGAAAAAACAACAAACGCCCGAAAAGAAAAAACGACCTCAAGATCGTTCGTTGAAAAAACGTTAATATGCCTGCACATGCATTCCTTTTCCGTCTTGCCATTCGGCGTATAAAATGTCTGTATAGTTTTCAAAGCCAGCGTGGCGAATATGTTTTTTTAACCATTGTTCGTCCCAGCCGTTTTCCCGTAAATTGTCCCAAACGACTTCCCCGTCGATAATGATCGTCACAGGCAATGTCACTTCAGATGCAGAAATGTTTTGGTCTTGGCGCGTCGGTTGTTCGTATGGGGATTTTTTCATGACGCTCACTGTTCCGTCCGTTTCTAAAATGGCGTATTCCACTTCACGAACGGAAAAGACGTTGCGCGCGCGCAGCAAATGTTGCAGTTGGTTTAAATCGAGCTTCGTTTGTTTTAACGCTTCATATAAAATTTTCCCTCTCGAAATGACGATGACCGGTTTTCCTTCTAATAATTCGCGAAGCTCCTTTTTCTTTTGCGTAATCATTTCTGTTGCGTAAATTAACAGTCCCCAAAGTGCGATTGCAAATAGCACTTTAGAAAGCCCAACTTCGGCATCGTATAGCCCATTGCCGACAAGCTCTCCGAGAACGAGGGCGGAAATAAAGTCAAACGGTGTAATTTGCGTAATTTGTGTTCGTCCGAGTATTTTCGCCATAATAAACAAGGCAATATAACCGACAATTAATTCGACTGCAATTTGTCCGAATTCGTTCATAACGATATCCTTTCTTTTTCGCTTCTTTTGTTAGTATGTGAAGCGAAAAAGAAAACATGCGACCGTTATGATCGCATGTCGATCGTTTTGATCATCGTCACATGTGGAATGCCTGCATCAAGAAAGACGTCGGATACCGTTTCATAGCCGAGTTGTTTGTAAAACGGTTCAGCATGTGTTTGGGCGTTTAGTTTTACTTTTGAGACGTGCTGTTTGGCGTATTGTTCGATCGCTTCCATGATGCGCTTGCCGATGCCGCGTCCGCGATAAGCTGGAAGGACGCAAATGCGTTCGACTTTACCAATGCCGTCAATCGTTCGGAAGCGACCTGCGGCAATCGGTTTGTCGTTATCGTATATGACGAAATGAACGGACTGTTGTTCGAATACGTCAATTTCTTCTTCTTCTGATACGCCTTGTTCATTAATAAAGACGGTGCGGCGAACGAAAAGAGCATCGTGCCAAAGCGCTTCATCTTGTCCGAATTTTACGTCCATATGATTATTCCTTTCCGAGATGAAATGTTTCATATGCGGACCATGATCCGTTTTCAAGCTGATATAACAGATGGAAGCGATCGACTTGTTCTTCAAAATGAACAGACTGCATGTTGAAGCGTCCGAATACGTCTGAATATTCGTCGTTTGATAAATCACGTGCGATCGTAATGTGCGGTACGAACGCATAGTCTGTTTGTTCGACGAACGGTGGACGATGTAATTTTTCATGTAGTGTCACGAGTGGCTCTGTCTTTTCTACTTTTAAATAAATAACGTTGTTGACAGGATAAAACGAGCTAAATTTCGTGACGCGCAACAAAAACGGTTCCGTTTCAAGCGCGACGTTGCGAAGTTGTTGCACGAGTTCCTCAAGTTTGTCTTCTTCCACATCAAACGCATATTTTAACGTGATGTGCGGTGGGATTAAAGCGTAATGAGAGTCATACCGTTTGCGATACGAATTTGCAAAATCTTGAATTTTTTTCGATGGAAAAATCGCGATACCACATTTCATGCGACGTTTCCTCCTTTCATCATTATATCTATATATTATAACAAATTTTCGGAAAATACTGTTACATTTCAATAACTTTTTTTAATCCGATAGGTAAATCTGGCTGCCAGTATGTCCATGAATGATCGCCGTCAAACTCGTGATAATGGTAGCGAACTTGTTTTGTTTGAAGGACGTGAGACAGCGCACGATTTGGTTCAATAAAGTTACGGACAGCTCCGTCTGTCGTTTTCACTTTTGCCTCATGTAAGCCGATCGAATGATAAAGCGCAAGTAAATGCCAATCGGTAAATGATTGGACATATGCTATGACATCATCGTTGACGTATGGTGACTGCATGACGACTTTTCCGAACGTATGCGGATATGTCATTGCAGTAAGTAGCGAAACCGTTCCGGCGAGCGAATCGCCGACGAGAATGCGCGTTGTTCCCATTTGATATGTCGAAAAATGTTCATCGATAAGTGGCGCGAGCTCATTGGCGAGAAAGCGCATGTACGCTTCTCGTTTTTTTCCGTTTGGATGATATTTTTCATAGCGATCGAATACATCGCGATACGGCACGCCGATCACGACAGCACGCACACGAAGCTCATCGATGACGCGTCCGATTTTTCCGAACATAAAATAATCTTGCCCGTCTTGTGCGATAATGACGAGATGTTTATAAAGCGGTGTGACAGGTTTTGAACAATACACACGCAACGATAGTTCCTCGTCTAAATGTTGGCTGTGAAGTTTTAACTCTTGCATGTTCTCCCATCCTTATATATGTCTTTTTCGAGGCGAAGGGCTATTGATGTGATGCCCTCCGCTTTCAACGTTGTTCTTTCTTATCGTACCACATTTCTGCATTTTTTGTCGTTGCGTGATATAATGAGAGAACGAGAGGGGGAATAACACATGAAGCGTATATCAAGCAAAGAAGTGTATGAAAGAACGTTGCAGCTATTAACGGAACGTGGGGTGACGATTCCAGCGATTGCTGAGATTGTATATGAAATGCAAAGTCCTTACAACAAAGAGCTAACGATGGCAGAATGTATAGAAAGCGTCGAAAAAGTGCTGCAAAAACGCGAGGTGCAACATGCGATTTTAGTTGGCATCGAGCTCGATAAACTAGCCGAACAAGGCATGCTTTCCGAGCCGCTGCAAACGATTGTCGAGACGGATGAAGGACTGTTTGGCGTCGATGAAACGTTGGCGCTCGGCGCAGTGCTCGGGTACGGAAGCATCGCGGTAACAACGTTTGGTCATTTAGATAAAAATAAAGTCGGGATTATTAAGCAGCTTGACACGAAGCGTGGCAAAGGCGTGCATACGTTTTTAGACGACTTAGTCGCCAGCGTTGCCGCAAGCGCCTCCGGTCGCCTTGCCCACAACTTGCGCGACGAGGAAGAAGCTGCGTTGAATGCGTAAAAAGGAGACCGTAAATCCGTATGGGTTTACGGCTTTTTTACGAAAAAGATGTGAAATATAAACGGCTTGCTTATTATGGGAATGAAGCCCCTCAAAAATGCTTTGGGGGGCTACAACATGTCTTTTTGTTGTTTTAATAAATCGCGAATTTCTGTGAGTAGTTGTTGTTCTTTTGTGATCGTTGATGCGGCTTCTTTCGTTTCTTCTTGTTTTTTCATGTGTTCATATAAGTTGTTCAAAAGTTTGACGAATAGAAAGATGGAAAAGGCGATGATGAAAAAATCTACGACTGTTTGGATAAATGATCCGTATTTCACCTCAGCTTCGCCAACTTTCCATGATAAATTGCTAAAGTTAATGCCACCTAAAATGAAACCAACGAGCGGCATAATGATGTCGTTGACGAGGGAAGAAACAATTTTCCCGAACGCTCCGCCGATAATGACCCCAACGGCTAAATCGATGACGTTGCCGCGCACCGCAAATTTTTTAAACTCGTGCCACATACAAATCCCTCCTTTTAAAAATGATTTTGCTTTCAATGTAGCACATCCGCCTTTTATTTGTCGATTTTTTGCATATGAGGCGCATGTTCAAGCAATGGTGCATAACATAGCGATGACGATAAAGAAAGAGGTGGGAACATGTATTATTATCCGCATTATGTGTATATGCCGATGTATCCGTATCCGATGTATCCGCTTCCGAGGGAAAATACGAAAGATTACGGACCGAGCCCGTTTGTTGTTCAAATCGAAGAAGCGACGAAACGAAACAATATGTTTCGTACGGCGCTATGGACAGGGCCGCATTTGCAAGTGACGTTAATGAGCCTTCGTGTCGGGGAAGATATCGGTTTAGAAATACATCGGGGCGTGGATCAATTTTTACGTATTGAACAAGGAGAAGGAATTGTGCGGATGGGCAAAAAGAAAAACGAGCTGACGTTTGAAAGACGCGTGACGGATGGTTCTGCCATTTTCGTGCCTGCAGGAACGTGGCATAATGTAATCAACACCGGAAATATTCCGCTCAAGCTATATTCCATTTATGCGCCGCCGCAACATCCAGCGGGAACCGTCCATCCAACGAAAGCCGATGCGCTTGCGGCTGAACAGTGAAAGACTTGGGGCGATGCCTCAAGTCTCTTACTTGTATTGTCCAATAAGCTCTTGATAGGATGACATGCGACTTTTCGGACAGCTCTTTACGACATTTATTAATGATGAAAGTAGTTAATGGAATTTTTAACAATGGGAAGCGAGGAAATAAATCAAGAAGAGGCTATTTATATAATGGAAGATTGAAAATGGGAGAATCACTCTGTTTTTAATTTTTTATAGACGTTGTCTTTTGCAGAAAGGACAAAATAGGATATGTGTTGAATGTGTGATATATAGTAAATAAGGAAAAATTGCGATATGTTATACATAAAGTAAATTCTACTGCTATAATCGTATTTGCGGAGGTGACGATATTGAATGAAATAGAACTAAAAAAATTATTGGATAAATTTAGAAGCCTCCCCTCCGAAAATGAATGGGTAGAGTTTAAAGAAGCCAAAAATAATTTTGGTTTTGATGATTTAGGTGAATACTTTTCAGCGTTAAGCAATGAGGCTAACTTAAAAAATCAGCCTTATGGGTGGCTTATTTTTGGAGTAAAAGATAAAAATAAAGAAATTGTTGGAACACAATACAGAGAAAATAGAGCCGATTTAGATAAACTTAAACATGAGATATCGAGGCATACAAACGGTGGTCTGTCGTTTGTTGAGATTTATGAACTTTTTTATCCAGAGGGCAGGGTGATTATGTTTCAAATTCCTGCTGCGCCGAAAGGAATGCCAACATCTTGGAAAGGTCATTATTTTGGCCGAAATGGTGAGTCGAAGGTTCCACTCAGCATACAAGAAATCGAAAGTATTCGCAACCAACGTATGAAAGAAGATTGGTCGGCCGTGATTTGTCCCGGTGCTACGATTGATGACTTAGATAAAACGGCCATTGAGAAGGCAAGAGAAGAGTATAAAAAGAAAAATCCACGTTTAGCCGAAGATGTCGATAAATGGGATGATATAACGTTTCTGAATAAAGCAAGGGTAACGATTAACGGACAAATTACGAGAGCAGCCATTATATTGCTTGGTAAACCTGAATCCGAACACTTTTTGGCGCCGGCTGTTGCAAAAATGACATGGATTTTGAAAGACGAACATAATATTGAGAGGGATTATGAGCATTTTGGACCGCCATTTATTTTAAACACAAATGAACTTTTTGCAAAAATCCGCAATTTAAAATATCGCTATATGCCGGACCAAAGTTTGTTCCCAATTGAAGTGAATCAGTATGATCCTTACGTCATTCGTGAAGCATTGCATAACTGTATTGCTCATCAAGATTACACTCTTCAAGGACGAATTAATGTTGTTGAAAAACCAGAGGAATTAATTTTTACAAATCTTGGTGAATTTATTCCTGAAACGATTGAGAATGTGATTGAACGTGATGCACCTCAAGAATATTATCGAAATCGCTTTTTAGCCGAAGCAATGGTCAATCTGAATATGATTGATACAATTGGTTCGGGAATTAAGAAAATGTTTTTAGAGCAACGAAAAAGATTCTTTCCAATGCCGGATTATGATTTAAGTGAACCGAATAAAGTAAAAGTGACCATTTACGGCAAAATATTGGATTATAACTATACTCGTATGCTTATCAGCCATACAGATCTCGATTTGAGTGTAGTGATTGCGTTAGATAAGGTGCAAAAAAAGCAACGCATCACACAAGAAGAAGCAAAAAAATTAAGGGCATTAAAATTAGTGGAAGGCAGATATCCAAACCTATATGTTTCCGCTAAAATCGCTGAAATTACAGGAGATAAAACTACCTATATTAAAAACAGGGCCTTTGATAAAGAGCATTATAAGCAACTGATTATCTCATTTTTGCGTCAGTATAAAGTGGCAAGTAGGAAAGATATTGATGATTTGTTGCTAGATAAACTATCTGATGCTCTCAATGAAAAGCAAAAAAAGAGGTACATCGGAAACCTGCTTCAAGAAATGTCTAAGAAGGATAGAACTATTGTAAATCAAGGTTCTGCCCGCTATCCAAAATGGGCATTAACTAATTAGTTAAACTTAGTTTTAAATTAGTTATAGGTTTAGTTAATAAAATTAGTTATAAAAATTGCTCGAATATTGATTTTACGCGGTTTTTCCATTAACTAATTAGTTATAGGAATAGTTATTGTTAGTTGTAGGATTTAGTTAAAGACATCGGTTAGATTTAAACCGATGTCTTTTTAATATTTACGAAAGAGTGCAACTGGCTTATGTGTACAGTATGTTCGAGGCGAACTGTCACGTCTCTACCGGACTTGACCTTCTCCAAACGAAGAAAGCCAACAGCCTTGTCGAATTTATCCATGGCGCATAACATAGCGATTGATGATATTGAAAGAGGTGGGAATGTGTATTATTACTATCCGAGCTATATGCATGGTGCGCATGGGAAAAAGGAAAAATGAATGGACGTTTGAGCGGCGAGTCAGCGATGGTTCTGCCATTTTCGTGCCTGCAGGAACGTGGCATAACTTGATTAACACGGGCAACGTTCCACTTAAACTGTACTCGATTTATGCCCCACCACAACACCCAGCTGGAACGGTGCATCCGACAAAAGCAGATGCCCTTGCGGCAGAACGATAAGAGACTTGGGGCGATGCCTCAAGTCTCTTACTTGTATTGTCCAATAAGCTCTTGATAGGATGACATGCGACTTTTCGGACAGCTCTTTACGACATTTCTTTTTGTCGTTTCATTGAACTACCGCTAGGCTAAAGCCATAGCGGATTCCTACGAACACCGAAGTCCCCTTCGGTTATTTAGTAGGCGATCCCCACAGTTCCTGCGGCTAGGGCTTACATCCCCTAGCCTAAAGGCATAGGGGTTTTACGCCCAATCATATAAAAGCCCCATATTTCACTTCTGCTTCTCCGACTTTCCAAGATAACTTGCTGAAATCAATTCCCCCTAAAATGAGACCGACAAGGGGCATAATAATGTCATTGACGAGGGAAGAAACAATTTTTCCAAATGCCCCACTAATAATCACTCCGACAGCTAAGTCGATGACGTTGCCTCGTATAGCGAATTTTTTAAACTCGTTCCACATCGGAATCCCTCCATTAAAATGATACAGCTAAAAGGCTTAAGTTTCCGTACTCGTATTCTCGGAATAAAACATGTGGCGAGCGATTGCCGGCTCCGTAAGCAATCCAGTACGGTGCTAAATGTTCTTGAGTCGGGACGGCTTGTTTAGCATAAGGGGCTTTTTCTTCATAGTGAAACACATCTTCACTATGGGCAGATGACTGGGCAAGCAACCAATCATCAAAGGCGACAGCCCAACAATCTACTTTTGTCCGTTCTTCCCAACGAAGCGCCATTAAATTATGCACTGTGCCACCACTACCGATGATCATGACACCTTCGTCACGCAACGGGCGTAACGCTTTACCAAGTTGAAATAGCTGCTTTGGTGTCCACGAAGGAACAACGGATGCCTGAACAATTGGAACGTTTGCTTTTGGAAATAGTCGGCTTAACAATACCCATGAGCCGTGGTCAAGTCCACGCTTCTCGTCGATATTGACGATGGGGGAGACGTGCCTCAGATGATGTTGGACGCGTTTGGCCCATTCGACTGAACCTTGTGCAGCATAAGTTACTTCATACAATTCACGTGGGAAACTGGAAAAATCATAAATCATTTCATACGTTCCGTCAATCGATGAAACGGTCGGTTGACGCGTCGTCCAATGTGCAGTAAATACAACGATTGCTTTTGCATCTATGCGTTTACCGAAAGTGGTTAAAAACGATGCATATGCGCTATCTTCAATAGCTAACATTGGTGATCCGTGCGCGAGAAATAAAGCAGTCATTATATTCCTCCTTCACTTTTGCCCCCACTTTACCATATATCGTTTTGATTTGTCTATTTTTACATGTGAAGTGCAAATATATGTGCCATATCTTTGATGGGATGCATGCTGTTTGTTGTTGAAAGGGGAATAAAAAACAGTTGCAATTTTGTTGGAAATGATGTACATTAATTAAAAATCAGAAAATTCGATATTGTTTTGCGTTCTTATCGAGAGAAGCGGAGGGACTGGCCCGATGAAGCTTCAGCAACCAGCCGGAAACGGTCAGGTGCTAAATCCAGCGAATTGGCGTTCAATTCGGAAGATAAGAAGAAGCGATTGTCTATGGACAAAAAAGCCTTCTTCTTTGAAGGCTTTTATTTTTTAGAAAGGAAGAGAGCGAATGAGTCATATCGAAACACGGTTAGCGCAAATTGGCAATCGAAGCGAGACAGCGACGGGGACGGTCAATCCGCCAGTATATTTTTCAACGGCGTATCGTCATGAAGGAATCGGACAATCGACAGGGTACGATTACATTCGAACCGGCAACCCGACAAGGCATATTGTCGAAGAAGCGATTGCACAGCTAGAAGAAGGAGATCAAGGTTTCGCTTGTAGTTCAGGCATGGCAGCGATTCAAACGGTGTTTGCGTTGTTTGAAAGCGGCGACCATTTTCTCGTTTCTGCCGATTTATATGGCGGGACGTATCGTTTGTTTGAAAAAGGATGGCGCAAATGCGGCATGACGTTTACATACGTCGATTTTCGCGATGTTGATGCGGTAAAGGCATATGTGACTGAAAAAACAAAAGCGATTTTTTTAGAGACGCCAACGAACCCTTTAATGCAAGAAGCGGACATCGAAGCGGTCGCGGCGTTTGCGAAACAACATGGGCTGCTTCTTATCGTCGATAATACGTTTTACACCCCTGTACTGCAAAAGCCGCTCACAAAAGGAGCCGATATCGTCGTTCATAGCGCGACGAAATATTTAGGTGGACATAACGATGTGCTTGCCGGGCTCATTGTCGCCAAAGGAAAACAATTGTGTGAACAGCTGGCGATGTATCATAACGCCATCGGTGCGGTGTTGTCTCCGTTTGATTCATGGCTGTTAATTCGCGGCATGAAGACGCTTGCGCTTCGCATGCGCCAGCACGAACAAAACGCAAAGGCGATATATGAATTTTTAGTCGAACATGAAGATGTGACGGACGTATTGTATCCGGGAAGAGGGGGAATGTTGTCGTTTCGCGTGCGCGATGAAAAGTGGGTGAATGCTTTTTTACGAAGCTTAAAGCTTATTACGTTTGCGGAAAGTTTAGGCGGTGTCGAAAGTTTTATTACGTATCCAGCGACGCAAACGCATATGGATATTCCAGAGGATGTTCGCATCGCCAATGGGGTGTGTAATCGACTGTTACGTTTTTCGGTCGGCATTGAACACGTTGACGATTTAATTGCCGATTTAACACAAGCGTTTCAACGCATGAAAGAGGTGTAAAAGATGGATGTGCAAACGCAACTCGTTCACAATAAATGGCAGATTGACGCGCAAACGGGCGCGGTGAGCGTCCCGATTCATCATGCGTCAACATTTCATCAGTTCGATTTTGATACGTTTGGAAAGTACGATTATAGCCGTTCGGGCAATCCGACGCGCGAGGCGTTAGAGGAGACGATTGCGGAATTAGAAGGTGGAGTGAGCGGTTTTGCGTTCGCTTCTGGCATGGCTGCCATTTCAACAGCATTTTTGTTGTTGTCAAAAGGGGATCACGTATTAATTACCGATGATGTGTATGGCGGAACGTATCGCATCTTCACCGATGTATTGAGCCGATTTGGGATTGAGCATACGTTTGTTGATATGACCGATTTAGATGCGGTAGCGCGTCACATTCGTCCGAATACGAAAGTCATTTATATGGAAACGCCATCGAACCCGCTATTGAAAATTACAGATATTCGCGGAGTTGTGAAGCTTGCCAAAGCGCACGGTTGTTTGACGTTTTTAGATAATACGTTTGCGACGCCTATTTTGCAGCGGCCGCTTGATCTCGGTGTCGATGTCGTTTTGCATAGCGCAACGAAATTTTTAGCGGGGCATAGCGATGTTGTGGCAGGGTTAGCGGTTGTAAAAGATGCGCGCTTGGCGAGAGAGCTGCGCAAACTGCAATATTCGTTCGGGGCGGTGCTTGGCGTGCAAGATGCGTGGCTTGTGCTGCGCGGGCTAAAAACGCTGCACGTTCGGCTCGATTACGCTTCCCGTTCGGCGATGCAGCTTGCGCAGTTTTTACATCGTCATCCGAAAGTGGCGCACGTGTATTATCCAGGGCTTTC
This sequence comes from Anoxybacillus sp. TBDG-1, assembly GCF_054815885.1. Lineage (NCBI taxonomy): Bacteria > Bacillati > Bacillota > Bacilli > Caryophanales > Anoxybacillaceae > Anoxybacillus > Anoxybacillus sp. TBDG-1. Next base: position 47,460 of record NZ_JBTZSY010000007.1, on the reverse strand, counting down.
GCATCATGAAGGGCACGTCATTCATCGCGATCAAGCGCGCGGGTTTGGTGCGGTGTTGTCATTTGAACTGGAAGATGAACAAGCGGTGCGGACGTTTGTCAAATATGCGCACATTCCGGTATTTGCGGTCAGTTTAGGAGCTGTGGAGTCGATTTTATCGTACCCGGCAAAAATGTCGCATGCGGCGATGCCGAAAGCAGAACGCCACCGCCGCGGCATTACAGACGGCTTGTTGCGCATAAGCGTCGGACTCGAGGCGATCGATGATTTAATTGCTGATTTTGAACAGGCGTTATCATATGTATAGGCTAGGCATATCGCCTAGCCTTAGCTAATTTGGTCGAGGGCACCGCGTTGTAGCTGTTGCTCGACCATGCGATCGAGTTGTTGGATTTTTTTCAAAGCGAGTTCGTCATCGATTTGGCGATAATGATGTTTACCACCCGGTTCTTCATCTGCTTCATCGGCGAGTTTTACGATCGTTTGAAGCGGTTTTCGTTTTAGCTCTCCTTCTGGAAGATACGAATCGGTATGAAGCAAAATGGCGAGGGCGATTTCTTTCGCATGTTGAGGATGTTCACCGAGTCGAATAAGCAATTTGTGCGCTCGCTCCGCCCCTTTAATCGCATGAATGTCGTTTTGTTTATATGTTTCGTAGTCCCATGTTCCGTTTGAGTACCATTCATAATGACCGATATCGTGAAGCAATGCAGCTTTTGTCGCTAAATCAACATTGACTCCATATTGCAGGGCAAGGCGATACGCATGATATGCGGTCGCAATAGCGTGCGCGACGCCTGAACGTTTCAAATATTTTTGAGTGATGGGGTGGAGGAAGATGTCAGTTAATGTGACACGTCTCATCGTGCATGCCCCCTTTTTTGTTTTTCTAATTATCATACCATGTTTTATTTAAGGAAAGCAATACATATTTTTTCTATTTTTCCTTCATACTAAGTGAAAAAAGGTTTGGAGGACGCATATGTTTTTATCATTATTATTATCAATGATGACAGCGTTTTCGTTCAATGGGCATGCTTGCACGAAAAAATTGGATGAAGCAAATGTGCAACTGTGTGGAAAAGAAGATGGAGATTGGGTGCGTCATTTTACGCTTCACGTCGGAAAAGCGACGTATGCGTTTCCAGAATGGGAACATATCAATGACCCGAAAGCGACTCCGCAATTGTATTCTGTTGATGTGACGGACGATGGAAAGGAAGATGTCGTCGTTTTTCTCGTGAAAGCGCGCGGCAACGGCACGTATAAAAATGAAGTGCACGTATTTGCACATCACGAAAACGGCATAGAAGAAATGATCGTCGAAGATCCGCGCACCGTCGTTTTAAAAAGCATGAAAATGAAAGAGACAAACGAAGGAACAGAGCTAATCATTGATCACGTTCACGCTTTCATTCCGTACGCACGCGAAGAACAAAAAGGGGTAAAAACGACATTCGACCGCTTTTTAAAATACGCGCTCGATAAACAAAAGCTGAAAGCCGTTTTACTCCTCGAACGAAAAAAAGGTGAATACATCGGCAGTTTAATCGTCACATACGAATATAAAGATGGCCTTTTTCAAGGTACCCACATCGACTTTATCCGCCATTAGCCATTGCATGTGCGATGGCTAAAAATTTTTTAAAAAAGCATTTGACAATGTGGATAGAGGTGAGTATAATGAAAAATGTGTTCGATAGGACAACAATATATGATTCCGTAGCTCAGCTGGGAGAGCGCCACCTTGACAGGGTGGAGGTCGCTGGTTCGAGCCCAGTCGGAATCATCGCAAACCCGAGTTCTGTAAAGGAGCTCGGGTTTTTCGTTGTTTACCCCCTCCTCCCGACTACCGCGAATGTTTGAGAGTTCAGCCGCATTTCGTATGCAGGAAAGTGGTCGATGTTGTCGAATAAAAACATCGAGACCATTGTATGCGAGGTGACTATATGTCTATTGACCACGACCGTCTGTTTAAACAGTTGATCCAAACGTTTTTTGAGGAATTTATTGTTCTCTTTTTTCCGACGATGCATGAGCATATCGACTTTCGCCACGTATCGTTTTTATCAGAGGAGCTGTTCACCGATGTGACGGCAGGGGAGAAGTATCGCGTCGATTTGCTTGTCGAAACGAAGTTAAAAGGCGAAGATGGGCTTGTGATTGTGCATATCGAAAACCAAAGCTATGTGCAACCATCGTTTCCTGAACGGATGTTTATTTATTTTAGCCGTTTGTTTGAAAAGTACCGTAAAAACATTGTACCTATTGCTGTATTTAGCTACGATACGATCCGCGACGAACCATCGACATTTACCCTCGAATTTCCTTTTGGCAACGTGCTAGACTTTCGTTTTTTCACTGTCGAATTGCGCAAACAAAACTGGCGAAACTACATTCGACATGATAATCCCATTGCCGCTGCATTGTTAAGCAAGATGGGGTATACTGAAAGTGAACGAGTAGAACTGAAAAAACAATTTTTACGCATGCTTGTCCGATTGGAGTTAGACGAAGCGAAACAACGGTTGCTGTTTGGCTTTTTTGAAACATATATCAAACTATCCGATGAAGAAGAACGAAGGCTACGAAGCGAGGTGAATGAAATGGAAACGAAAGAAAAAGATCAAGTGATGGAATTAATTATTTCGTATGAACAACAAGGAATGAAGCGCCTTATACAAACGATGGCGAAAAAAGGGATGAGCGTAAAAGATATTGCGAACGTCACGGACCTTTCGGAAGAAGAAGTAGAGCGGTTGTTGGAGTAGGGGGGTACTGCCGTCGACCTTTTTGGCGACGGCAGTTTTTTTGTTTTCCAATGAGTAAGTATACTATATATTTGCTCGCTTGTTAAATGACAGTAGTTTACAATAGGAATTTTTGTTATAGTTAAAGTTGTAAGAGATGAAAGAACAGGAAAAGACGGAGGCAGCACGATGGGCAAGTTAACGTTACAACAACTTGAATCTCATTTATGGGAATCAGCAAACATATTGCGTGGTAGTATTGATTCTTCGGACTATAAAAACTATATCTTTGGCATGTTATTTTTGAAACGATTAAACGACGTGTTTGTCGAAACGGCTGAGCGGATTGAAAAAGAAGAAGGCGAAGATTACGGTTGGTATGATCGCGATGAACATCAATTTTTCGTACCTGAAAAAGCACGTTGGAGTTATATTCAATCTCACTCCCAAGATGTGGGGGCGGTCATTAACAAAGCGTTTGAGCTACTCGAAGATGAAAATCCATCGCTACAAGGCGTTTTAGCGAATATTGATTTTAATGATAAAGAAAAATTATCCGATAAAACGATTCTTCAATTAGTACAGCACTTCTCACAAATTGACTTACGCAATGAAAACTTATCAGAACCTGACATCCTTGGTCGTGCTTATGAGTACCTTATCAAACAATTTGCCGATGATGCAGGTAAAAAAGGCGGTGAGTTTTATACGCCAAGCCAAGTCGTGAAATTAATTGTAAAACTGATTAAACCTGAAGAAGGGATGCGTGTGTGCGACCCAACCGCAGGGTCTGGAGGGATGCTCATTCAAGCTGTTGACTACATAAAAGAAAAAGGCGGCAATCCACGCAACATTACATTGCACGGACAAGAGAAAAACTTAAATACATGGGCGATTTGTAAAATGAATTTGTTACTTCATGGATTAAGCGACCATGAAATTAAAAAAGGTGATACGATTCGTGAACCGAAACTATTAGACGAAAACGGCGAGCTTCTATTATATGATCGCGTCATTGCTAATCCTCCGTTTAGCTTAAAAAACTGGGGACGTGAGGAGGCAGAAGCAGACGCATTTAACCGTTTTCGCTTTGGTTTACCGCCAAAAAACGCAGGAGACTATGCGTTTATTCAGCATATGATTGCCACACTCAATGATGAAGGGAAAGCGGGAGTTGTCATGCCGCACGGCGTTCTTTTCCGTGGTGGGGCGGAAGGGAAAATTCGTCAAGGCATCTTAGAAGAAGATTTAATTGAAGCCATTATCGGTTTGCCGGCGAACCTATTCTATGGAACAGGTATTCCAGCATGTATCCTTATCATCAATAAAAACAAAGAAGAGCATAAAAAAGGAAAAGTTCTTTTCATTGACGCATCTAACGACTACCAAGAAGGAAAAAATCAAAACGTTCTTCGAGATGAGGACATTCAAAAAATCGTCAGCACATACGATGCATGGAAAGATGTTGAGAAATATAGCCGTGTCGTTACATTAGAAGAAATTAAAGAAAATGATTACAACTTAAACATCGCCCGCTACATTGACACAACCGAAGAAGAAGAGGAAATTGATGTGGCAGAAGCTCTTCGTCAACTTCGCCAACTCGAACAAGAACGGGATGAAATTGAGAAGGTAATGTACGGCTATTTGAAGGAGTTGGGGTATGGTGAGTGAATGGAAAAATGCTTTTCTATCAGAAGTTGCAGAGATAACAATGGGACAATCACCTGCATCATCCGATTGTAATGAATACGGTGAGGGATTACCTTTTTATCAAGGGAATGCAGAGTTTGGATATATGTATCCTATTCCAAAGCGTTATTGTGTGAAACCAAAGAAGGTGGCAGAAGCAGGTGATATTTTAATTAGTGTGCGTGCTCCTGTTGGTGATGTAAATATAGCTCAGGAAATGTCTGCAATAGGGAGAGGATTAAGTGCCATTCGCCCTACAAATGTAGAAAAAATGTTTCTTTTTTATTTTCTTCAACACTTTAAGCCTAAATGGGCAACTTTACAACAAGGAAGCACCTTTGAAGCCATTAATAAGAATGATCTATCGAACTTGGAGATTCCTACTCCTCCCTTAAGGGAACAACGCAAAATCGCAGCCATTCTCTCATCCGTCGATGAAGCGATCGAGAAAACGGAAGCCATTATCGAGCAAACAGAAAAAGTGAAAAAGGGGCTTATGCAGCAGTTGCTCACAAAAGGAATTGGACATATGAAGTTTAAAAAGACGGAGATTGGGGAAATTCCTGAGGGGTGGGAAGTAAAGCAATTAGCTGAAGTATGTGTAGTCAATCCTACTTATCGAATTGGAAAGGGGACTATTTGTTCCTACGTAGAAATGGGTGCAGTTAATGAAAACTCCCCTCATATATCTTATTTTGGTAAAAGAGAAGCTGGACAAGGTGGCGGTTCGAGATTTAAAGAAAATGATGTGTTATTTGCGAGAATTACTCCTTGTACGGAAAATGGCAAAACTGCTTTGGTTCCAAAATTAGAGTCTGAAGTAGGACTTGGTTCAACAGAATTTATTGTATTATCTCCTTTAAAGCAAATTCTTGATCCAAAATTCTTATATTACTTTGTTAAGTCAGATAGAGTAAGAAATTACGCTATTAGTAGAATGACGGGAACAACAGGTCGTCAACGTGTTCCAAAAGAAGTATTTGAACAAGAGTTAATGATTGCTTTACCACCTATAGATGAACAAAAGAAAATAGGTGAAATTTTATACAATTATGATAAGAAGATAGATCACGAAAAAAGATGGAAGAATCAACTTCAAACAATCAAAAAAGCCCTTATGCAAGTCCTATTAACAGGCAAAGTTCGTGTTAAAGTCGATGATGAGGTGATGTCACAGTGACCACTTCAAGTGAATGGAATGAGTTAAATCTTGTAGAAAAACGTTTGATTGAGCAGCTTCGAGAGTTGGGCTATGAGCATGTCACAGGCTCAGCTCTTGAGTTGGAACGCGAGTCGTTAAGTGAAGTGATTTTAAAGGAACGGTTAAGGAAAGCGATTCAGCGGTTAAATCCTTGGATAGATGAAAATAACCTTGCACGTATCATTTATAATTTGACTCACATTGAAGCGACGGGTCTCATGCAAGCGAATGAAAAGTTCCATGAGATGCTTGTGAACTATATTTCGATTCAGCAAGATGTAGGAAAAGGGAAAAAGAATCAGACTGTTAAGCTCATTGATTTTGATAACCCTTATAACAACGAATTTCTTGTCGTTGACCAATTCCGTATTCAAGATGCAAGGGGTTCGATTCGTCCGGATGTTGTGATTTTTGTAAACGGATTACCTTTGGTTGTCGTCGAATGTAAAAGCCCGACGCTACAAGAAGATGCGCAAATTTCAAAAGCGGTCAATCAATTACGCCGCTATCAAGAAACTCATGAGCAACTTTTTTACTATAACCAGTTCATGATTGCGACAAGCAATTATCGGGCGAAAGCGGGAACGATTGGTGCAAAAGTGCAACATTACGGCGAGTGGAAAGATCCGTATCCAAGAACGGCGCCTGAACTTGGCGACTCTCCAACAAAACAAGACATCTTAGTTGCAGGGATGTTAGCAAAAGAAAACTTGCTTGATTTGATCCAAAACTTCATCGTTTTTGAAGTCGATGGCGGACGGGTGATTAAAAAGATTGCCCGCTATCAACAATTCCGTGCTGTCAATAAAGCGATTCATCGCATTTTACATGCAAAAACACCAAAAGATCGTGGCGGAGTGATTTGGCATACACAAGGTTCAGGTAAATCGTTAACAATGTTATATTTAGCTGTAAAACTTAGAAGAATTAAAGAGTTGCAAAACCCAACGATTGTCGTTGTCACCGACCGTAAAGACTTGGATGATCAAATTACAAAAACATTCCGTAAGTGCGGTTTCCCGAATCCGCAACAAGCGGAAAGCGTCAAAGATTTGAAAAGGTTGTTACAGCAAGGTCCAGGATCCACGATTATGACGCTTGTGCAAAAGTTCCAACCAGATAAGGAGCAAGACGAGTATCCAGAACTTTCAAGGTCGGAAAATATTTTTGTGTTAGTCGACGAGTCGCACCGTACGCAATATAAAGGTCTAGCGATGAACATGCGGAAAGGCTTACCGAATGCATGTTATCTAGGCTTTACAGGAACACCGATCGATAAAGAAGATAAAAGTACAACAAGAACGTTCGGTTCTTATATTGACAAATATACGATTGAGCAAGCGGTCGATGATGGAGCAACCGTTCCAATCTTCTACGAAGCTCGAATGGTTAACCTTCATTTACAAGGCGAGTCACTAGATCGCTTATTTGATCGTAAATTTAGTGATTATAGCGAAGAAGACCGTGAGCGTATTAAAAAGAAATATGCAAAGGAAGAAGCAATCTTAGCCGCTCCGAGCCGTATTGAACAAATTGCTTTAGATATTGTAGAACACTTTGAAAATTATATCTTACCAAACGGTTTTAAAGCACAAGTGGTGGCGGTGAATCGCGAAGCAGCAGCGATTTATAAACGAAAGCTAGATGAACTCATTAATGGCAAATATGAAACCGCATTAATTATTTCAACAGGACAAGAAGACAAAAACAATGAACTATTAAAAGACTACTCCCTTTCTCGTGAAGAAGAAAAGCAATTCATTGAGCGATTCAAAAAGCCATTTGAAGAAGATAAACTAGCGATTTTAATTGTTTGTGATAAGCTTCTCACAGGCTTTGACGCACCAATCGAGCAAGTGATGTACTTAGATAAACCGTTAAAAGAGCATAACCTTCTTCAAGCAATTGCTCGTACAAATCGTACATATGAAGGAAAAACATATGGACTCATTGTTGACTACTTTGGGGTATCAAAATTTTTGGAAAAAGCGTTAGCGATTTTCTCTAAACAAGATATTCAAGGAGCGTTGTTGCCGATTGAAAGCGAGTTGCCAAAGTTAAAACAAGCCCATCGAAAAGCAATGAGCTTTTTTGACTATATCAACCGAAGTGATGCCGATGCATGCGTTCAAGTATTAGAGCCTGAAGATGTGCGTCACGAGTTTGAAAAAGCGTTTAAAGAGTTTTCCAAGCGAATGGATATGATTTTACCGAACCCTGAAGCTTCTCCATATGTAGAAGACTTAAAGTTTTTAGGGAAAGTACGGCAAATGGCAAAAACGTTATATCGTGATGAACAAATGGATATTTCTGAGTGTGGCGAGAAGGTAAAACAATTAATTGCAGAACATTTATACGCGGAGTCTGTAGAAGTCATCCATGAACCAATTGATATTTTGTCCAGTAAGTTTGATGAGCGGTTGGAAAAAGCCCCTTCAAAAGAAGCACAAGCAGCGGAGATGGAACATGCGATTCGCCATGAAATTAAAGTGAAGCTGGAAGAAAACCCTGTCTACTATACATCGTTAAAAGAAAAGCTAGAACAATTAATCGAAGCAAGACGGAAAAAAATGATGGATATTGCTGAATTGGTAGAAAAGCTACGCAGCATGGTTAATGATATGCGAAACGTCAACCAACAAGCACAAAATCTCGGCTTTACACGAGAACAATATCCATTTTACCAGCTGTTCCAACAGTTTCTTCCAGATGAAGAACATAAAGATGCGATCGATGCGTTGACTCATCTTGTAACGGACATGATTGCCGAGGAAAGTCAAGTCATTGATTGGGTAAACAAAGAAGATGTAAAGCGAGAAATGCGGAAGAAAATCAAGAAACAGTTACGGGCAAGTGTTATTCCTAAAGATCAGATAGAAAACATTACACAACAAATTATGTCGTTAGCGATGGTTCATTATAAAAAGTAAAGAGGAGGGCAAAGAGCCTCACTATGTAAGAAGAGGCTCTTTTCCATGTCTATAAAGTTAAGGTTGGGCCATTTATCCGCAACCATTCTTTTCTTTGTTCATAGTCTGATATGATAGATTTAACAAAATGCCAAAAATCATTGGAGTGATTTGGATATTTAAGATGCGCTAATTCATGTACTAGTAAATAGTCGATAATCGGTACAGGAGCCATCATAATTCTCCAGTTTAAGTATATGGCTCCTTCGTTTGTGCATGTTCCCCAGCGCATTTTTTGTTCTTTTAATTTCATTTTCGTAGGGGTTACTCCCATTTTAGGGCAATAAATTTTTAAACGTTCTTGTAGTTTCATTTCCCCGTACAGAATATACCAATCTTTGAACGCTTGTTGAAAAAATGGGATTCTTTCTTTTTCTGTTAAATGCGGTGGCACCGTGGCAATAAATTTCCCTTGTTTAAACATAAGAACCGGCTTTGTAACTTCCTCGCTTTTATATACTTTTAATCGATAATTGCGCCCTAAATAAGCAAATTTCTCTCCGCTTACAAATTCTTTCGGAGCAGGGCAATCAGAAATTTGATTCAACGCCTGCCATTTATCAATAATCCATGGAGCTTTTTTATAGAGGATAGAATGTAAAAGTGTATCCTCTATTCCCATAGGGGCTACGACTTTTACCCCCTCTAACCATTCAACCGATATCGTCACATCCCGCTTTTTCGGCTTATACTCTAATGCATAATCTATCGTTGTCCTGCCATATTGAAAGCTAGGCATATAAATACATACTCCTTTGTTTCTTTAATTGTCTCCCATTTTATCTTTGGGAAAGCAAAAGGTCAATCGGTAAACGATGAATTTGAAAAATATAGTTCGTTCCCCGACTGTTTTTAAACAGTTGGGATTTGTTTTATCTTTTAATCACTCTCTCCCTTCAAAAATTAAATTTTCAACCTAAAAAACGGTTCATCCTCCCACTTTTTCACCCCATTTGTCATAAAAATTTTCCGCAAAATTCAATTTTCCACTTTTGCATTTCCCTTATTTCCCGATTTTAATCAAGTTGTCCCCTATATTCTTACGAAAGGATGATCTGTATGCAATACCTCGATTTAAAAATGGATTTTATGTTTAAACAACTGTTCGGCCACCCAAGCAGAAAGTCAATCACCATGGCGTTTTTAAATGCTTTGCTACATCGGACTGGAGATGATCGCATCATCGACGTACAGTTTGAAAACACCGAACTAACGAAAGAAACAGAAGACGGTAAGACTGGACGATTAGATGTCATCGTTCGCACAAATCGCGGCGAGCGCATTCACGTTGAAATTCAAATCATCCCACAATACGTTATGCCCGAACGGCTATTGTATTACTGGGCAAGGTTGTTTTCATCTTCACTATCGAAAGGAGAACGGTACAACACCCTCCCTCCAACGATTATGATCGCCATCTTAAATTATCCCCTTTTCCCACATGAAACGGATCGCTTCCATACCGTTTTTCACATTCGTGAAGACGAAGAACAATTTCTTTGGAGCCATCACCTTGAATTTCATGTACTCGACTTGTCACAATTTATGGTAAAATGGAAGAAATATCGGAGAGAAGTGAAACAGTCACCGGAATGGCCATGGCTAACGATGTTGTCGGCTGTCGATGAACGAACGAAAAAAATGAATGAAGAGATGTTTCGTGAATTGGAGGGAATAGCCATGACAGAACAAGACATTTTAGAAGCGCTAGAAGAATGGCAAAGCTTAAGTGTCGACCCCGAAAACCGTTACGCGTACGAAATGCGGCTGAAATGGCTCCTTGATCAACTCTCAAACATTCGCGGCAGTCGGGAAGAAGGATTGAAAGAAGGCTTAGAACAAGGTCGAGAAGAAGGGAAAAATGGTCGAAAAAGGAATGAGTATAACAGACGTTGCCCATATTCTCGACATGACAGAGGAGGAAGTACGGGAGCGGTTGGGAGATTAGCGAACGGTGTCGGGTGCTGTTCGTATTTCTCCCACTTCAATTGTCCTCTAGTTATGATAAATTTCCGATAATTTGGAAAAAAATAAAAAATGATTTGACATTTTTCTAGTAGTTTATGATATTATAGTGCTGTGACTTTTGAAATAGAAAAGAAGGGGTGGTTATGATGAGAAAGTTACGTAGCAGTATGTTGTTTGTCGTGTTGTTAGCGTTTACAATGATTGTCACGGCATGTAACGGGGGGAACGAGCAAGGAAGTAGCGGAGGAGAGAAAGTAAAAAGCATTAGCATTTTAACAGGTGGTACAGGTGGTACATATTATCCGCTCGGTGGAGCGATGGCGAGCATCATTCAAGAGGAGACAGGAATTAACGCGAACGCACAATCTTCAGGTGCTTCTGCGGAAAATATGAACACGTTAAAACAAGGAGAAGCGGAGATGGCGTTTGCACAAACGGATATCGCTTCTTACGCATTGAATGGGGAATTAATGTTTGAAGGAAATAAAGTAGAAAACGTACAAGCGATCGGTACGCTTTATCCGGAAACGGTTCAAATCGTGACGCTCAAAGGTAGCGGCATCGAGTCAGTTGAAGATTTAAAAGGAAAGAAAGTATCGATTGGTGCGCCAGGCTCTGGAGTTAGCGCAAACGCACAACAAATTTTAGAAATTCACGGCATTTCTTTAAAAGACATTAAAGTACAAAACTTATCTTTTGACGAGTCTGTCGACGGCATTCAATCAGGCAGCATCGATGCAGCGTTCGTTACCGCTGGCACGCCAACAGGTGCAGTTGAAGCGTTAGCTGCTCAAAAAGAAGTGAAAATTGTACCGATTTCTGCTGAGAAAGTGAAACAATTGATTGAAAAATATCCGTTCTACGCGGAAGATACAATTCCTGCTGGTACGTATGGAATTGATTCAGATGTTACAACTGTGGCGGTAAAAGCGATGCTTGTTGTTCGTAAAGATTTAGATGAAGAGACAGTATACAATATTACAAAAGCTATTTTTGAAAACACAAACAAAATTACTCATGCAAAAGGGAAGTTAATTAAAGCTGAAACAGCGCTTGATGGCATCGGTAACATACCGTTACATCCAGGTGCGGAAAAATACTTTGTTGAAAAAGGCGTAAAATAACGAGAGGCGATGATAGACCGACGTTGTTCGGTCTATCGTTTCATTTTGTTTAAAGGTGAATGATTATGTCTTTGCTGAAACGTTTCCTTTTTTTGTCCCTTCTCATCATCCTTGCTTGCTCGTTTTTTTTTCCTTATAAGCAAGTCATTGCGTTTTATTTCGAAGATTCCGATCGTCTCATCGCATTTCTTCCAATCGATGAATCGCAAACGTTTCAAATCGTTTATACACATTCGATTCATTTCACCGATGTTGTCGAAACATATACGATATTCAAAAAGGAGCTCGTACTAACAGAGTTGATGTATGAAAACTTTGCGGTTGGAATGCCATCAAATGCGGAAGGGAATGAAGTGTTCGAACAAAGAGGCGGAAAGTACGTCATTACAAACATGAACCGTCGTTTTCAAGCGATTGATCTCCGCATCGGTCAAGTTCGTGCCAATCATCGCCTCATTTATAAGGGAAGAGAAATTGCACTCGGTGAGAAACTAGGGAAAGGCAAGTGGGTGAGAATTGTTCCGACTCGAATGAGCTTATGGCAACAGTTGAAAGGAGTGAACATCATTGACGAATGAAAAGATCGACGTATTATCAGCTGAAGAACAACAAAAAATACTAGAAAAATACGATCCTGAATCGAATACACGCAATTTGACTGGGGTCTTTCAAAAGATTGCGTTTGCGGGATTGTTAGCTTTTTCATTGTTTCAGTTGTATACGGCTATTTTTGGCGTCTTTACTGCGCAAATTCAACGTTCCATTCACTTAGGATTTGCCTTAGCCCTCATCTTTCTTTTATTTCCTGCTCGACGCGGAAAAAGGAAAAGCGGGAAACTTCAAGTAGCATGGTACGATATCGTGCTCGCTCTATTAAGCATTTACGTCGGTTTATATTGGCCGCTTCATATTGATGCGATCGTCATGCGTGTCGGTATGTTATCCGATCAAGATTTCTACACAGGTGTTTTGGCAGTTTTGCTTGTGTTAGAAGCGACGCGTCGCGCGGTTGGTTTGCCGATCACAATTATCGCCACCTTATTTTTACTGTATGGTTATTTTGGGGAAATGATGCCGAGCTTTTTGCGCCATAGCGGCTTGAGCTTGCAACGTCTCGTGCAAACGATGTTTTTTACGACAGAAGGAATTTTAGGAACGCCATTAGGTGTATCGTCAACATTTATTTTCCTATTCTTATTGTTCGGTTCATTCCTCGTGAAAACAGGTGTTGGGCAATATTTCAACGATTTAGCAGTGGCGATTGCCGGTCGTAGCACAGGAGGTCCAGCAAAAGTGGCCATTTTCTCTAGTGCGCTACAAGGGACAATTAGTGGAAGTTCTGTCGCAAACGTCGTGACGTCAGGGTCTTTTACAATTCCGATGATGAAAAAGCTCGGCTATAAAAAAGAGTTTGCTGGAGCGGTCGAGGCTGCAGCGTCAACAGGTGGACAGTTGATGCCGCCAATTATGGGAGCGGCAGCGTTTCTTATGGTCGAGTTTATCGGCGGCGGACTCACTTATTGGGATATCGCAAAGGCAGCTACGATCCCGGCTATCTTATATTTTGCAGGCATTTGGATTATGACGCATTTTGAAGCGAAGCGCATCGGTTTAAGTGGACTGTCAAAAGAAGAGATGCCAAATCGAAAAGAAGTGTTTAAGAAAATTTATTTGCTTATTCCGATCGTTTCGGTCATCGTATTGCTTATGTCAGGTGTGACTGTTACGCATGCGGCGCTATATTCCATCGCCATCGCCATTGTCGTCGGATTTATAAATCGCGCCTCGAATATGAAACTCGTCGATATCGTTTATGCGCTTGTAGACGGAGCACGGACGGCTTTAGGGGTCGCTGCCGCTACTGCAGCTGCCGGAATTATTGTCGGCATCGTGACGAAAACGGGCTTAGGGTTGAAACTCGCAAACGGATTGCTTGATATTGCTGGCGGTCATTTATTGCCAACGTTATTTTTAACGATGATTGCTGCGATCGTTTTAGGAATGGGATCGCCAACAACAGCGAACTACGTCATTACGTCAACGATTGCTGCACCAGCAATTATTTTGCTTGGTGTGCCCGATTTATCGGCTCATTTATTCGTGTTTTATTTTGGGATTATTGCGGATATTACCCCGCCTGTTGCGCTCGCGGCTTTTGCGGCTGCTGGTGTATCAGGTGGAGAACCGCTTCGAACTGGAATTCAGTCAGCGAAATTGGCGGTTGCAGCGTTTATTATCCCGTACATGTTTGTGTTATCTCCACAACTACTTATGATTGATACAACGATGACCGAGTTAGCTTGGGTTGTTTTTACATCTATCATAGGGATGGTTTCGATCGGTGCAGGGATGATCGGATATTGGATGCGCAGCTTGCATTGGATTGAGCGAATTGTTGCGGTTGGCTCGGGTGTAATGCTCATTAAGCCGACCATTTGGTCAGATGCGATCGGTCTCGGATGTTTTGTGATTTTGCTCGTTTTACAATTCGTTTGGAAACGTCATGATGTAAAGGGATAAAGTCATAGCTGTCGTCGATCTATTAGGGTCAACGACAGTTTTTTTACATGCATCAAATTGAAGATAAAAATAGAAAAATCAAAGAAAATTGATACAATAAGAAATAACTATCGTATAGGAGTGAGGATCATGTATATGTATTTGTTTGAAAACGATCAGCCCGTCGTTTGCTTCTAAGACGGGGCAGGGGTTCGCTCCGTCTTGCAGAGAACAAAAAAGACGGGGGAAAAAAGATGAGACAAACATTTTTTGGTTCGTTGTATTTATCGCTCGCTGCGAGCATTTGGGGTGGCATGTATGTCGTTAGTAAATACGTGCTCGATTACGTTCCGCCATTTACGCTCGTGTGGCTTCGCTATGTGGTTGCTTTTTTTGTGCTATGGATCATTTTACACATGCGGCATATGCCGATGCCAAAAGAAAAACAAGATTGGAAGCATATCATATTGATTGGGATTGTTGGATATGTCGTTTCAATCTCTTTACAGTTTGTCGGTACGAAATGGTCGGATGCGCATACGGCTTCGCTTATTACTTCGGCGACGCCTGCGTTTATTGTCATCTTTGCTCGTTGGATGTTGAATGAAGCAATGACGTTACGAAAACTAAGTGCGCTTTCGCTTGCGACGGCAGGGGTTGTTGTCGTCGTTGGATTTGGTGGGGAAGAGACGACGTCATTTTTCGGAAACGTGTTACTTGTCGGAGCGGCAGTCACGTGGGCGCTTTTATCGGTGCTCGTTAAAATTGCATCGACTCGCCTGTCGGTGTTAGTCATTACGACTTATGCGATTTTCGTTGCTTTCATCGGCACAACGCCATTGATGATGTGGGAATGGTGGCAAGCAACGTCTATAACATATTCGTTTCCTGTTGTGCTTGGGGTCATTTATCTCGGTGTTGTGTCGACGGCGGGGGCGTTTTTTCTTTGGAACAAAGGGATGGAAATGATGGATGCTAGTGTCGGTTCGCTCTTTTTCTTTTTTCAGCCGCTCGTTGGCTCGCTGTTCGGCTGGCTGTTTTTACATGAGCAATTACATGTTTCGTTTTGGATCGGCGGAGCATTCATTATCGTTGGAGTTATTGTTGCGGTGTTTGAGAGGAAACCATCGGATGTATAACAATGAGCCCTTGTGCATGCGCAAGGGCTTTTACAACATTGTGTACACCGTTAAAACAAGCACGGATACGAAAACGACGATCATGACGTTAGCGCCGAGCCATGAAGCAAGTACGGCACTTACAAAACCGAGGATGCCAAACCACGGATCATCTTGGATAAGAAACATGCCTGGAATAATTAAAGCGCCAAGCGTGGCGTATGGAACATTTCGCAATACACCGCGCCAAAATGGCGGCAAGTTGATGCGGTGAAAAAGCGTCAACGGCAGCATGCGTGGAATGTATGTGACGATGCCCATGCCGAGAATAATGAAAAGAATGTCACTGCGCATATTATTCCGTCTCCTTTCCTTTTTCGGCAAGCCATTGGATGACAATAGCCGATATAATCGTAGCGATGACGATCGCCCATCCTTTTGGAACGTGAAGCCATAATAGAAGTATACAGTTGATGAGCCCGGCACTCACTGCAAGCCAAAGCGCTTTTCGCTCTGTTTTGACGGCAGGAACTAACAGCCCGATAAACATCGCATAAAGGGCGACAGATAAGCTTAATTGCAAGTTTTCTGGCAAATATGCGCCGACGATATGTCCGATGGCAGAGTTGACAACCCAACTGCTGTAGGAAATAAAAATAAGTCCGAACATATATGAAGCATAGATCGTTCCTTCTTTCATCGCAGCGACAGAAAACGTTTCGTCTGTTATGCCGAACGCGTATAGCGCTTTTTTCCAAAGCGCGTCGTGTTCCGCCTTTTCATTTAGGGATGCCGACATTAAAAAATGGCGAATGTTTAAAATAAATGTCGTTAAAATGATTTCAAATGCGCCTGTGCCAAGAGATAGTAAATTGAGCGAAATGTATTGCGCCGCCCCGGCAAATACGATCATGCTCATCAGCGTCGTTTCGATGATGGAAAGACCTGTTGACTTCGCTAACAAACCGAACGTAAGGGCAACAGGTGCGTATCCAATCGCAATCGCAACTCCTGCTTTTATACCATGACGAAACATATGTATCCCCCCTTCTTTTGTATTTTCATAAAATTTTTTCTATTTCGCAAGTGAAAATCTTTATTGCAGATTAATATATATGGTTATTGTAAAACAAATGAAGCGGACGAAAAAAGAAACGGCTAGCATCGTTTGCACGAGAAGCGATCATATTAAAAAGCTTGATCACTAACAAATTCTGAAGTTGTATCATTCGTTTGATGTGTGTGGTATGCCACATCTTGTCTTGGAATATGTTGATGGCGATACGATCGCAACAATGATTTTTGACAAAAATAAACGCATAGGGAAAAAGAGGTGTTTTCGTTGTTGGCAGATGTTGCGACGTATGTTGCAACTTGATGTGCCGTATGCATCCGTTGAACAGCTGGCGCGCGATGTCGTTCAGTAGGCGTTTTATGACGCCTATTTTTTATGTTTCTCAAGTTCACGTTTGGCACGAATGAACGCAATCAGTTGAATGATTTCGTCTTCCGTTACTTGTTTTCCGTCGACTGTCATATGAACCGTTGGATGTGTAAGTTCAATGGTCGGCTGTTCTTCGTCTGTGGCACCAAGCAAATAATCGGTTGTTGTGCCAAACAATTGCGCCAGCTCTTTTACAGCTTCTAATGACGGCTGGCGGTATCCCGATTCATAGCCAGCATATGTGCTTTTGGCGATATTGAGTTGATCGGCAATATATTGTAACGACCATTGCTTCTTTTTTCTCAACTCCGACAATCGTTTTGAAATCATCGTGTTTCTCTCCCTTATTGATCTTCTCGCTTCGTTCGCGAAACGAATAAAAGTGCTTGTTATTTTCTTTTTTTCTGCATATAATTGAAATAAAGGTACGCGAATCGCGAACAATTTTATTTATAGTTTACACTACATGACACAAAGAATACAATAGATGACTTAAAATCGCCATATTTGGGGTGACGATGATGAAAAATATTTTGTTGCTCGCAACAGGCGGCACGATCGCTTCCGTGCCAAGCGAAGAAGGATTGACGCCGAAGCTGACGGCAGAAGAATTGACGAGCTATATTACGATTGAAAATCAGCCGTATCGGTTACATAGTCAAATTTTAATGAACATCGACAGCACAAATATGCAACCGGAACATTGGCGCGATATCGCGAAGGCGATTTATACACATTATGACAACTATGACGGATTTGTTGTCACACACGGAACAGATACGATGGCTTATACGGCAGCTGCGTTGTCATATATGATTCAAAACAGCACGAAACCGATTGTATTGACCGGCTCACAAGTGCCGATTGGTTTTCCGAAGACAGATGCGAAAAAAAATATACGCGATGCGCTTCGTTTTGCGTGTGAAGACGTCGGTGGGGTGTTCGTTGTCTTCGATGGGCGCGTCATTTTAGGGACGAGGGCAGTCAAAATGCGGACGAAAAGCTATGATGCGTTTGAAAGCATTAACCATCCGTATGTTGCTTACATTCATCGAGAAACGATTGATTATCAATATGAGCTTCCGAAACCGAGCGGAAAACTGCAGTTTGATGCGTCGCTTTGTCCGGATGTGTTTTTATTGAAGCTTCATCCGGGCACAAAGCCAGAAATATTTGATTACATTCGCCATTTATATCGCGGTGTCATTATCGAAAGCTTCGGCAGCGGAGGTGTGCCGTTTCAAGGGCGCAATTTATTGCCGAAAATCAAAGAACTCATTGACGATGGGATGGCGGTTGTTATTACAACGCAATGTTTAGAAGAAGGAGAAGATTTAACATTATATGAAGTCGGACGAAAAGTGGCGCAAAATACAGTCATTTTATCAGGAGATATGAATACGGAAGCGATCGTACCGAAGCTCATGTGGGCGTTAGGAAAAACGACGAATGTACTTGAAGTGAAAAAAATGATGGAAACGCCAATCGCAAACGACATGACACGAAAACAAGAAGAAGGTTGGGATGCGTAAATGATGCAAACGAAAGCGGTACGACTCGAACGAGATTTGCTTGGCGAAAAAGAAATTCCGTATGAGGCGTATTACGGCATTCAAACGATGCGCGCGGCTGAAAACTTCCCGATTACAGGGTACCGATTGCATCGTGAGCTCATTGAAGCGATGGCGATCGTAAAAAAAACCGCAGCGCTTGCGAATATGGAAACAGGACAGCTCGATATGCGCATCGGTAAAGCGATTGTGAAAGCAGCGGAAGAAATTATCGCAGGACAATGGCACGATCAATTTATCGTCGATCCGATTCAAGGCGGCGCAGGTACGTCAATCAACATGAATACGAACGAAGTGATCGCGAATCGCGCACTCGAATGGTTAGGAGAGCGGAAAGGAAATTACCATATCATTAGCCCGAATACGCATGTAAACATGTCGCAATCGACAAACGACGTCTTTCCGACAGCGATTCATATCGCGGTATTAAATATGGTGAACAAATTACTGCAGACGATGGAACGTATGCACGATGTGTTTGCCGAAAAAGCGAAACAGTTTGATCATGTCATTAAAATGGGGCGGACGCATTTACAAGATGCTGTTCCCATTCGTCTCGGTCAAGAATTTGAAGCGTATCGCCGCGTTGTAAAACGGGATATCGAACGCATCGCCAAAGCGCGTCAACATTTATATGAAGTGAATATCGGCGCAACGGCAGTAGGCACGGGATTAAATGCCGATCCGGTCTATATTGAGCGCGTCATTTTTTATCTCGTTCGGTTGACGAACTTGCCGCTTATACGGGCGGAACATCTTGTTGATGCGACACAAAACACCGATGTATATACGGAAGTGTCAGCTGCATTAAAAGTATGTATGATCAATATGTCAAAAATCGCAAACGACCTTCGCCTCATGGCATCTGGTCCGCGCGCAGGGCTCGGAGAAATTACGTTACCTGCTCGTCAACCGGGATCGTCCATTATGCCGGGGAAAGTGAATCCGGTCATGGCGGAAGTTGTCAACCAAGTCGCATTTCAAGTGATCGG
This sequence comes from Anoxybacillus sp. TBDG-1, assembly GCF_054815885.1. Taxonomy (NCBI): domain Bacteria; kingdom Bacillati; phylum Bacillota; class Bacilli; order Caryophanales; family Anoxybacillaceae; genus Anoxybacillus; species Anoxybacillus sp. TBDG-1. The sequence goes on along the minus strand of NZ_JBTZSY010000007.1, from coordinate 28,132 downwards.
TAACGACCAAACGATTTGTTTAGCGTCAGAAGCAGGACAGCTAGAGTTAAACGTCATGGAGCCGGTGCTCGTGTTTAATTTGCTTCAGTCGCTTCATATGATGGACAATGTGTTTCAGGCATTTACAGATTATTGTTTAGCTGGCATTGAAGCGAACGAAGAACGAATGAAACAACATGTCGAAAACAGCATCGGCATCATTACAGCCGTCAATCCGTACATCGGTTACGAAGCGGCATCGCGCATCGCGAAAGAAGCACTTCGTACGGGAAAATCGGTGCGTGAATTATGTATTGAGTACGATTTGTTGAACGAAAAGCAATTACATGATATTTTAGACCCGTATGCTATGACAAGTCCGGGTATTGCTGGTAAACATTGATGAAAAGGAAGGTTACAACATGTCAAGCGGAGCAAACATGCACATTACGATTCGACTACAATTTGCGAAAAACGTCGTCTCTTTCAGCGACATTGCCACAGCGATTGGACAAGCGGGCGGAGATATTGTCGGCATCGACGTCATTTCTTCAAGCAAAACACATACGGTGCGCGACATTACGGTGAGCGTTCTTGACTCGAAACATGCGGACGTTGTCGTCGATACGTTGCGGAAAACGACAGGTGTGAAAGTCATTCACGTCTCTGACCGCACGTTTTTAATGCATATCGGCGGAAAAATCGAAGTGAAATCGAAAATTCCGATTAAAACGCGCGACGATTTAGCGCGCGTGTATACGCCGGGGGTCGCGCGTGTATGTACGGCCATTGCCGAGGATCAAACGAAAGCGTATTCGTTAACGATTAAGCGAAATACCGTTGCGGTCATTTCAGACGGAACGGCGGTATTAGGACTTGGCGATATTGGACCGTACGCGGCGATGCCTGTTATGGAAGGAAAAGCGATGTTATTTAAACAGCTCGCTGGCGTTGATGCATTTCCGATTTGTTTAGATACGAAAGATACAGATGAAATTGTGCAAATTGTCAAAGCGATTGCGCCAGCGTTTGGCGGCATTAATTTAGAAGATATCGCCGCCCCGCGTTGTTTTGAAATTGAAGAGCGGTTGAAACAAGAACTCGATATTCCTGTTTTCCACGACGACCAACACGGCACAGCGGTCGTTTTACTTGCAGGGCTATTAAATGCGTTAAAAATTGTAGATAAAAAGATTGAAGAGATTAAAGTTGTATTAACAGGAATCGGTGCGGCAGGGATCGCCTGCACGAAAATGTTGCTTGCGGCTGGGGTGAAAAACATTATCGGCGTCGATCGCCAAGGGGCGATTCACCGCGGGGTACAATACGACAATCCGTATTGGAACGAATACGCGCAATTGACGAATCCTGAAAATATAAGCGGTTCGCTTTCGGATGTCATCGCTGGAGCGGACGTCTTCATCGGCGTATCAGCACCGGGCATTTTAAAAGTAGAAGATGTGAAAAACATGGCGAAAGATCCAATTGTTTTTGCGATGGCAAACCCGATCCCAGAAATTGATCCAGAACTTGCCGAACCGTACGTTCGTGTCATGGCGACAGGACGTTCAGACTATCCGAACCAAATTAATAACGTCCTTTGCTTCCCAGGCATTTTCCGCGGAGCGTTGGACTGCCGCGCGATCGAAATTAACGAAGAAATGAAACTCGCCGCAGCCCAAGCGATCGCTTCCGTCGTCACGGACGAGGAATTAAGCGAAACGTACATTATCCCAAGCGTTTTTAACAACAAAGTCGCCGAACGCGTGCGCGAAGCCGTCATGAAAGCGGCATACAAAACCGGCGTCGCCCGTAAAGACGATATGATGTTTCGATAAAGAAAAGGTGTCCTGAAATGAACTGCACCCCAATTGTTAGACACAACTAACCATTGGAGGTGCAGTTTTTATATGACTAAATACAGTTTAGAAACTAAATTAGCTGCAGTTAGTGCTTATCTTGAAGGGGTAGATTCCTTTAAGGTAACAGCACAAAAGTACAATGTAAAGGATGAAATTGTATATATTGTATCTCATCTAAAAAAAAGACGTCCTTTTGGATCCGTCTTTTTTGTTTGTAAACCACTCATTGGTTTTTTTTCTTTTATATAATAAAATTTCTTTTTAATTCAAAAACATACAATAAATATTTTTTGTATAATATTGATTGTGTAATCTAAAATAGAGGAGAGATATGATGTATTACAAGTTAGTCGAAACAGCAGAAGAACAAAAGTTGTTTCAAAGGATTTATGAACAAATCTGGGAGGAGGTAGGCTTTCAAAAGGAACAAAGTTCTCCTTTTAGTAAAAAATACTTATTTTTTGAAGAAGGGAAAGCAGTAGGGACACTAGAGCTCTATCCTTTCGACCCTCAGTCTCCATATAGTATAGAAAAAGATTTTTCTTTCTCAAAACACGAAAAAATTTTAGAAGGTTTAAAAAAAGGAAAAGTCATTTGGGAAGTTGATAAAGTAGGCATTTTACCTGCGCATCGAGGAAAAGGATTCATGGAGTTGCTAGTTCAATTTTTCATAGAACATCGAAAAAATTACGGACTTGATTTAGGGATTTTTTTATTAGAAGAACGATTTTTCCGTGTATTAAAGAAAATATATACGGAAAAAATTCTTTTTAGCATTGGACCTTCTTTGATTTTTGAGGGAGAGAGAAAAAAAGTTGTTCCTTCAATTGTAGATTTGGAGAGTTTAGAAGCACTTTTACATAAAAATGAAGTTCGCGTTTGAACTTCATTTTTATTTTGATATGAATTGAAGTTGTGGGAGTATGCTCATCGATGGAAGTACAATTCATTTATCATGTTGCTTAAACGCTAGCCAATCATCTCCACTCATGTCACTTCTTTATTATTTACCTCATCAGCCTTTATCAGTTATTTTTTGAATAGGGCCTCGTTGCTTCTTGATGGTTTTTAGAATAGAATGAGAGAGTTAGAACATGAAATGAAGAGAAACGCAGGGCTTATTTGTTTATTTGAAGAGAGGTTTTATCAGTGTGTTCAACGTGGAGAAAGAGGTTCATACCATTATATACCTCGATCGTTTGTTTCAGTGGGCTGATCATTTTTTTCTATTCTTTTTCCTTCGATCAAGAGCGATTCTTTTTTACGATGTTGTTAACGATCGGAGTTCTTCTCCTTAATTATTATGACATTAAACTTCCACCGAACGGAAATGGGACGTCTTTTGATTCCTCGCTACATTTAGCAGTGCTCGTTGTATTTGGGATGAAATATGTTTTATTCAGTTTATTATTGAGTACGATATTTATTTTTATTTTTCAACATAAAAAAATGGTTTGGTGGAAGCATATATTTAATTTTTCAATGTATGTCCTTATGATCTCTAGTGCTTATTGTGCGTTTCTTTTTTTCGGTGGGAAGATTGGGACGTTTAATTTTACTTATGCCTTGGCGTATATCGCTTCTTTTGTCGCATATTACACAGTCAATGCGTTTGTTATGGCTTTTTATTTCTTCCTTAACTCATCGCAACGAATGCATGTAATCGTAACAAATATTGTTAAAGAAACGTTTTTTGAGTATATGATCATACTAGGTGGGGCGGTCATGTTGACGCTCTTTCTCCCTTTCTATCCGATGTTTGGATTAACGATTTTTATTTCCGTTCTTGTTGTTTTGTCGATCATTTTTAGAAAGTATTCATATTTGTATGAAGAAGTGTTGAAAGATAAAGTATTTATTGAACAATTGCTGAATGCTTTACCGAGCGGAATTATTATGAATGATCAGTTGGCAGGGAGCTATTTTATTAACGAATCCGCAACAACGTTACTTTCTTTAGAAAAAAAAGATATAGAGCACATGCTGGATAAAAGGAAGAAACCGGAAGAGAATAAAGCATTTTGGGAGCTTCTTTTAGCTAATTCTCCTTTGACAAATAAGAAAATCGTTTATAAAACATTAGAGACGAAGACTTTTTTGATTTCGAAAGTAAAGTTAAAAAATAGGTATGATGAATGTATTGGGGAAATTACTTATTTTCTCGACATCACCGAAATGGAGGAACTAACAAAACGCATACATCAGTCGGAGAAGCTGGCGTTAATAGGGGAAATGGCGGCGAAAGCGGCGCATGAAATTCGCAATCCGCTTGCAGTCATTCATGGCTTTTTAGCGTTTATGAACGAAAATTTAGCGAAAAACGAACGGGAACAATACCACATTCCGCTTTTACTACAAGAAATTGACCGCATCAATGCGATCGTTGAAGATATGCTTCTCATGGCGAAGCCGAGCGCGCCGATGTTGAAAGAAACGTATATGGAAACGATCGTTCAAGACGTTCTTTCATTGTTACAACAAACGTTAGAGGCCAAAAATATACGTGTGCACGTTCGGCTTGACCCGGTTCCGTTATCGATCGATCCGAAACAAATGATGCAAGTGTTGTATAATTTACTCTATAACAGCATCGAAGCGATCGAAGAAAACGGCACGATTTGTATTTATTCTGATGTTACAGAAACATACAACATGTACGTATACGACTCCGGTCGTGGAATTCCGAAAGAGATGCAAAAGACGATGTTTGAACCGTTTATGACGACGAAATCATCAGGTACAGGGTTAGGGTTAACGATTGTGAAACGAATCATCGAAAACCATGGTGGAACGATTGCGCTTCATGATAGTTCGGAGAAAGGAACGACGTTTGTCATCACCTTGCCGATCCGGCGATAAAAAAAGCCAGCTCGTTAGGAGTTGGCTTTTTATGATGGCATGCAGGAAAAGGAATGGTATTGTCGAATAAAAACACCGAAATAACTGTATGTGAGGTGAATATATGTCCATTGACCACGATCGTTTGTTTAAAGAGTTGATCCAAACGTTTTTTGAGGAATTTATTCTTCTCTTTTTCCCGACGATGCATGAGCATATTGACTTTCGCCACGTATCGTTTTTATCGGAGGAGCTATTTACTGATGTAGTGGCAGGGGAGAAGTATCGCGTTGATTTGTTGGTCGAAACGAAATTGAAAGGGGAGGATAGCTTAATTATTGTTCATATCGAAAATCAAAGCTACGTCCAACCGTCATTTCCAGAACGCATGTTTATTTACTTTAGCCGTTTGTTTGAAAAATACCGTAAACATATTGTACCGATTGCCGTATTTAGCTACGATACGATCCGCGACGAACGATCTACATTTACCATCCAATTTCCTTTTAGCAAAGTCCTCGACTTTCATTTTTTCACTGTGGAACTTCGTAAACAAAACTGGCGCAACTACATCCGACAAGACAACCCGATCGCCGCTGCACTGTTAAGTAAAATGGGTTATACTGAAAATGAACGAGTAGAACTGAAAAAACAATTTTTACGCATGCTTGTCCGAATGGAATTAGACGAAGCGAAACAACGGTTATTGTTTGGCTTTTTTGAAACATATGTGAAACTATCAGATGAAGAAGAACGAAGACTGCGAAGCGAGGTGAATGAAATGGAGACGAAAGAAAAAGAACAAGTGATGGAGCTAATTATTTCGTATGAACAACAAGGAATGAAGCGCCTTGTACAAACGATGGCGAAAAAAGGGATGAGTGTAGAAGATATTGCGAACATCACGGATCTTTCGGAAGAAGAAGTGCGGGAGCTGTTAGAAAAGGAATAATTATATTGTTCATCACTTCACAACCGTCGTCGACCTCCAATCTTGCAAAAACTCCGGGGGATCGACGACCATTTGCTTTTTGCGACTTTTTTAGGTGTATCAACGTGCAAAGAGTATTGAATGAATTTTCGGATGTATGTATAATGAAGTTGTATAGCTTTTCCATGTGTTGATTTATCAGCACTTTTTGGGGTTTGTATCGTACCTATGAGGAATTGAAACTGTCAACTGATAACGCATATCGTATACATTAGTATAACGTTTGTATCGTACCTATGAGGAATTGAAACTAGGGTGATAGCGTGATTACATTGCCGCCAATTTCAGTTTGTATCGTACCTATGAGGAATTGAAACAGGAGCTAATGGGCGCGTATCGTCCGATTTATCGACGTTTGTATCGTACCTATGAGGAATTGAAACCTACTGGACAGAGATTGCAACAATGGCGAAACCGGAAGGTTTGTATCGTACCTATGAGGAATTGAAACTTCAAAAACCAAATGTAACGTTTTCTACTTCCAAGTTTGTATCGTACCTATGAGGAATTGAAACCGCTCAACAAAATCCTCTACATCTTTTAACAACACTTCAAGTTTGTATCGTACCTATGAGGAATTGAAACTCCGAATACGAACGGGATTTCGGTACCGAATATATTTTCGGTTTGTATCGTACCTATGAGGAATTGAAACAAGTCTAAAACTAGCAAATCTAATGTGGTAAAAGTACCGTTTGTATCGTACCTATGAGGAATTGAAACAGAAAACAGAAGAAAAGGGGATTTTGGTTGTTGCAGCGGGTTTGTATCGTACCTATGAGGAATTGAAACCTCGAAAAATCATCTTCAATGTGTGTTAGTGTTTCGATTGTTTGTATCGTACCTATGAGGAATTGAAACTCATCGTATGTGCTGATTGCAAAATCATCAGCATCGTTTGTATCGTACCTATGAGGAATTGAAACACTACGTGAACGATTGGGCAAAAGTATACGGGGTCGAGGTTTGTATCGTACCTATGAGGAATTGAAACAATCGTTTATCCCCGCTTACCACGAGTATTCCTATGCGGTTTGTATCGTACCTATGAGGAATTGAAACGTGCTTGTGTACACCGCGACGGTTCGTTCGGGGAGTGTGTTTGTATCGTACCTATGAGGAATTGAAACATGAATAATTTGTTTTTCTCCTTCTAAGTTCACAAACCGTTTGTATCGTACCTATGAGGAATTGAAACTCTTCCAACTCATCAAAAGTCAAATCACACTTTTCTAAGTTTGTATCGTACCTATGAGGAATTGAAACCCCGACTCGCCAAACAATTCAACCATATGAAAGACCAAGTTTGTATCGTACCTATGAGGAATTGAAACAGCGAGCCTAAGAAAGAAAAAAAAGAAAAAAAGAAGCATGTTTGTATCGTACCTATGAGGAATTGAAACTTCGATAAAAAGAAAAACCCGAAGGCTTACGATTTATTGTTTGTATCGTACCTATGAGGAATTGAAACCGCCATGTCGGCGTATACCACAGTATAATATGTCACTCGTTTGTACCGCACCTATGAGCAGTTCAAACGCCAGCCTTTATGTGCTGGCTTTTTTCGTATAGGTTTGATAGGTATCATTTTACTTTTTCTTCAAAATTGGTTATAATATGAACTAGAGACATCTTTCTTTCCAATGATGGTAAAGCGAGATGTTTTTTTTCATGGAAATATTGATTTCACAAAGAAATGGAGGGATTTCTGATGAAGAAATACGCCATTGTGTATTGTGAACATCAATTCGGTTCCATGGACGGAAAAACAGCGAATGGGCTCGTGCGCGATTCTGGGCTGTATGAGATTGTCGCAGTTATCGATTCGACAAAAGCTGGTCAAGATGCTGGAGAAGTGCTTGACCAAAAGAAAAATGGCATTCCAATTTGTAAAAACCTTCAAGATGCAATCGCCTCTTCAAAAGAAAAACCGAACTACTTCATCTTAGGAATTGCTCCAGCGAACGCTTTTCTCAAAAAAGAAGAACGTCAAGTAATCATCGAAGCAATGGAAGCAGGTATGCATATTATTAATCCACTTCAAGAGTTTTTAACAGAAGACGAAGAAATGATGACGCTAGCGAAGCGATATGGGGTCACGATTCGTGACATTCGCAAACCGCGTCCGAAAAAAGAATGGACGTTATTTACGGGACGTATTTTGCAAGTGAAAACGCCCATTGTGGCGGTGCTTGGGACAGACGGAGCGTGCGGAAAGCGAACGACGGCGATGATTGTTGATAAAGCATTACAAAAGCGCGGCTATAAAACGGCATTCGTTGCGACGGGACAAACAGGTTTAATCCAAGGCGCATCGTACGGATTTGCGATGGACGCGTTTCCGCTCCAATATATGATCGGCGAACTTGAGCGGGAAATCGTGCGCGCATATGAAACGGAACGTCCAGATATGATTATCGTTGAAGGGCAAGGGGCGCTTAGCCACCCAGCTTACGTAAGCTCAGCAGGCATTTTAAAGGGCGCGCGGCCGCAAGCCGTTATTTTACAACACCCACCGAAGCGAAAAGTGCTTGGCGACTTCCCGTTTGTTGAGATGCCGACGGTAGAAAGTGAAATAGCATTAATTGAACATTTCGGAAAGACGAAAGTCGTTGCGATTACGTTAAATCATGAGGGCATGACAGATGACGAATTGAAACAGACGATTGACGAATACGAACGAAAATTCCGTATGCCAGTAACGGATGTATTACAATACGGGGCGGATAAAGTCGTTGATCGTCTCATCGGCTATTTCCCATCTTTACAAAAACATGGGGTGGCAGTATCATGACGCCGAGAGTCGAAATTGACTTGCGGAAAATTCGTCATAATGCTGCAATGTTAAACAAATGGTGTGAAGAAAAAGGGGTTCAAATGACAGCTGTCGTCAAAGGGGTGAACGGAGATGTGCAAATTGCGCGCGCCCTTGTCGATAGCGGCATTACAAGTTTAGCGGATACGAAAGTCGAGCGCATCGCAAAATTAAAATCAGCGCAAATTCCAGCAACATATATGCTTATTCGCACGCCTTCGCTAAGCGAAGTGAGCCAAGTCGTTCAACATGTCGATGTCAGCGTCCAATCGGAAATCGACGTCGTGCGTGCCATCTCTTTAGAAGCGGTGAAGCAAAACAAAACGCATGCGATTATCGTCATGGTTGAAATGGGCGATTTGCGTGAAGGTGTTATGCCGAAAGATTTGCCGGCGTTTATTGAACAAATTTTGCGATTGCCAAACATTCAAGTGGTCGGCATCGGAGCGAATTTTGCCTGCTTCGGTGGCATTATTCCGACCGATCAAAAAATGCGTGAACTTTCATCACTCGCCAAATACATTCAAAAAGAGTATTCATTATTGTTACGATACGTATCCGGTGGCAACTCCGCAAACTATTACTGGCTAAAACAAACGAAAGACGTCGGATGTATTAACCATTTGCGATTAGGAGAAGCCATTTTTTTAGGACGCGAGACGATTCGTGGGGCTGCGATCCGTGACTTATATCAAGATGCGTTTTGTTTAGTAGCCGAAGTCATTGAAGTGAAAACGAAGCCGTCTGTTCCGTACGGTGTGCAAAGCCGCAACGCATTTGGCGAAACGCCGATGTTTCAAGAACGCGGTATGATGAAACGCGCGATTATCGGCATCGGTCGCCAAGATGTGCACGTCAACGGATTAACGCCCCTTGCGCCCGTTGACATCATCGGATCAAGCAGCGACCATATTATTGTTGATGCCACATGCACCGATATTCAAGTCGGTGATCACATTCGCTTTGCCGTTGACTATGGTGCGATGATTTCGCTTATGATGTCCCCATATGTTCAAAAAAAGTATGTACAAACGGATGAAAAAAACGGTCGTTTCCCGACAAAAACATCGGCATAAACAAGCCAGCGCATGAGGCGTTGTTTTTTTTCGAAAGGTATAGCTTTCGCGCAAGATGTTTCCCCGTACGAATGCTAAAAAGCACAAGTGCAGCATCGATGTATCCTTTGGGCGGTCATACTTCTCCTAAAAACAAATAACAAAACAGCGCCTTCAAGGTTGTAGGACAAACTCGAAGGCGCTACCTAAAGCGACAATCAATACCTATACGCTCGGCGTATTCGAGCTAAAGCGAGAAGAACGAAAACTACGAAGCGAGGTGAATGAAATGGAGACGAAAGAAAAAGAACAAGTGTTGGAACTCATTATTTCGTATGAACAAAAGGCGTTGGAAAAAGGAAGAGAAGAAGGAATGAAACAAGGGATGATACAGGCGATGAAGCATCTTGTGCAAACGATGGCGCGAAAAGGAATGAGTGCAAAAGACATTGCGAACGTCACGGATCTCTCTGAAGAAGAAGTACGGGAGTTGTTAGAGAAGGAATAAGTAATTTGTTCATCATTTCACAGCTGTCGTCGACCCCCGATTTTGCAAAAATCTCGGGGGATCGACGACAATTTGCTTTTTGCAAGTTTTTTAGACGTATCAAAGAAATGCACTGAATTTTCGGATGTATGTATAATGATGATGTATAGCTTTTCCATGTGTTCATACATTGGCACTTTTTAGGGTTGTATTATTGAAACTTTCAACATATCCACTTGATGGGGTTGATCTTGAATTTATTTTAGAAATCGAGAATAAATTAAAACAACATGTCGGCAAGCGTGCTTTAACCACTCTTTTTGTTTTAATTTTCGTATCATTAAAAAAACAATTGTAAAACGCTTTCATTTTCATGTATAATACTAATAAACCGATTTAGTAAAGGGGAAAAATACGTTGCGGAAAGTTACGATGGCTGATGTAGCAAGATTGGCAAATGTTTCAAAAAGTACGGTGTCGCAATATTTAAATAAAAGATATGAATATATGAGCGAAGAAACGAAAAAGCGCATTGCAGAGGCGATTGAGCAGTTGCAGTATCGTCCGAATGCCATTGCGCGTAGCTTAAAGCAAAAATCAACAGCAACCATCGGTGTGATCGTTTTTAACATTTTACATATGTTAACGACACAAGTGTTGCGGGCGATTGAGGATATGTGTCAACAACATGATTTTCATGTCATCGTTTGTAATACAGATGACGATCCTGAAAAGGAAAAAAAATATATTGATATGCTATGGGCGAAGCAAGTGGATGGGTTTATTATTTTTCCAACAGGAAAAAATGTAGATTTGTACAAAAAAATGATTGAGGCGCGATTGCCACTTGTATTTGTTGACCGTACGGTTGAAGGAATCGACGTAGATGCTGTTTTATTAGATAATGAGGGAGCTGTGCAGTTAGCTGTGTGTTACCTCGTTAAGCAAGGATATAAACATATTGGGCTTGTTGCACCGCCATTTGCCTCACACGTCATTCCACGTACAGAGCGGATACATGCATTTCGGCATGTGTTACGTGCGGCAAATCTTCCAATTGAAGAAGAATGGATTGTTACCGAGCAAGTGAAACGTATTCCAGAGCGATTGGATGCGCTTTTGCGACAAAACAAACTTCCTGAAGCGATATTTGCGATTAATGACTTAACATTGATGGAAGTGTTGACGTTTGTTAAAAAACATCAACTTTCTATCCCAAATGACGTGGCACTCATTAGTATTGACGACGTTCCATTTGCATCCGTTTATACTCCTTCATTAACAACGATTGCCCAGCCAGCTTTTGACATGGGCAAAAAAGCGGTCGAACGATTGTTTATGCAAATGGATGGTGGAACTTGTCCACAAATGTTTCGTCTTGCTCCAAAGCTAATAGAAAGAGATTCAGCAAAGAAAAGAGGAGATAAAGGTGAATAGTAGTCAAGTAGTCATCGGAATAGATATCGGTACGACAAGTACAAAGGCTGTCATTTTTGAAGAAGACGGGCGTATTCGCACGATGCATGCGGTAGAATATCCGATGCTTCATCCCCAACGAGAGTGGGCGGAACAAGACCCACATGTTCTTTTTTCAGCTGTCATGCAAAGTATACGAGGAGCTATGTACAAAGGAAATGTTTCAGCGGAACAAGTAAAAGCGATAGGATTTAGTGCAGCGATGCATTCATTCATTTTAGTTGATGAGCATCATCGCCCATTGACGAACTGTATTATCTGGACAGACAATCGCGGCAGTAAACAATCAGAACAATTGCGAAACAACGAAAAAGGAATCGAAATATATAAAAAAACTGGCACACCGATTCATCCGATGTCACCGCTTGTAAAATTAATGTGGTTCAAAGAGCATATGCCACATGTATTCGAACGAGCCCATAAGTTTATTTCGATTAAAGAATATGTATTACATCAGTGGTTTCATCAGTATGTTGTCGATTATTCAATTGCCTCGGCAACCGGCTTATTTTCTTTACAGACGTTTGATTGGGACGAAGAAATTTTGACGTTTCTTGGCATTGAACGTAGCCAATTGTCATCACTTGTTCCGACGACATATACATTTCGAGAAATAGGGAGAAGGTGGGCTGAACAACTCGGAATTTCTCGAAACACACCTGTTGTGATTGGAGCGAGCGATGGTGTGCTTGCAAATGTCGGGGTTGGTGCCGTATTGCCGAATGAAGCGGCAATTACAATTGGAACAAGCGGAGCGGTGCGAACGATTTCATCTACTCCAAAAACGGATGAACAAGGGAGAACGTTTTGTTATGTGTTGTCAGAAAATAAATGGGTTGTCGGGGGAGCGACAAATAATGGAGGCATCTTATTACGCTGGTTACGCGATGAATTTGGAGCACAAGAAAAAGAAGTAGCGAAACGGCTCGGTATCGATCCATATGATTTATTAACGCAATATGCTGCACGTGTACCAGCAGGATCAGAAGGATTGTTATTTTTGCCATTTTTATCAGGGGAACGTGCACCGTATTGGGATGCACATGCACGTGGCACATTTTTCGGTATTAGCTTGCAACATAAGCGTGAACATTTTATTCGAGCAATCATGGAAGGAGTATGTATGAGCGTATTTTCTGTTGCGCTTGCTGTTCGTGATGTGATCGGATCGTTATCAGAAATTCGCGTATCAGGTGGATTTGCGAAGTCGCCGTTTTGGCGCCAAATGTTATGCGATATGATGGGGAAAGAGTTGCTCGTCCCGGAGACGCATGAAGCATCGGCGTTAGGAGCTGCGTCGTTAGCTCTTTATGCGATAGGAGACATTTCTTCATTGCAAGAAGTAAAATCGTGGCTGCGCATTTCGTCACGTCATGAACCAAATGAACAACATACAGCGATTTATGCGGAATTATTTGATTTATATACAAGGCTATATAGTCAGCTAAAAGATGAATTTCAAATCATTTCTTCTTTTCAAAGGAAATATGTATAACTAAGGGGGGTGATTCACTTCATAACTAAATCGGTTTAGTAATTGTAAGCGTTTACTCAAATAAAAACAAAGGGGAGTGGAGTGTATGGCATCGTCTTCGTTAATTCTTATTGTTATTGCTGGCATTAGTTTGTTATTATTTCTCATTATTCGTTCAAAGTTGCATGCATTTGTCGCGTTGCTGCTCGTCAGTTTACTTGTTGGCATTGCGGCAGGCATGCCTTTAAAAAGTGTCATTGAGTCCATTCAAAACGGAATGGGAGGAACGCTTGGATTTGTTGCGGTTGTCGTTGGATTAGGAGCGATGTTCGGTCAAATGCTTGAAGCATCAGGGGGAGCTGAACGTTTAGCACAATCATTAATGAGAAAGTTTGGCGAAAGTAAAGCGCAGTGGGCGCTTGGCATTACTGGATTTTTCGTTGCCATTCCTGTATTTTTTGACGTTGGATTTATTATTCTCGTACCGATTGTTTACGGATTAGCAAAAAAGACTGGACGTTCTCTTTTGTACTACGGCATTCCTTTGCTTGCCGGTTTGGCCGTCACACATAGCTTTATTCCACCGACACCAGGACCGATCGCGGTTGCCAACTTAATTGGTGCCGATTTAGGTTGGGTCATTTTATTTGGATTTATTGCGGGCATCCCAGCGATGATTGTTGCCGGCCCGTTGTTTGGAAAGTATATTTCAAAGAAAATTTATGCCTCGATCCCAACATATATGGAATGGAAAGAACGGGATGACGAAAAAGATTTACCAAGTTTTAGTTTGATTACTACGATCATTTTTATTCCATTGTTGCTCATTTTAATGAATACGGTTTCAAGTGTTGTTTTGCCAGAGAAAAGTATGTTTCGATCATTTTTCACATTTTTAGGTCATCCATTTGTTGCTTTAACGATCGCTACGTTACTTGCTTTTTATTTCTTAGGGAGAAAGCGCGGTCTCTCTAAACAACAAGTACAAGATATTGCAACGAAGGCGTTAGAACCAGCAGGAATTATTATTCTTGTCACAGGTGCTGGGGGAGTATTTAAGCAAATTTTAGTCGATTCAGGCGTTGGCAAAGTGCTTGCTGATATGATGTCAACCTCTTCGTTGCCACCGATTGTTCTTGCGTTTATTATCGCCGCACTTGTTCGTGTTTCACAAGGTTCAGCAACGGTCGCCATGGTTACATCTGCGGGCTTAATGGCTCCATTTATCGAAACATTGCAACTCACTGGCCCGATATTAGGGTTAATTACTATTGCAATTGCGGCAGGGGCGACGATTCTTTCGCATGTCAACGACTCAGGATTTTGGCTCGTCAATCGTTACTTTGGTTTAGAAGTGAAAGATACATTGAAATCATGGACAGTAATGGAAACCATTATTGCCTTGGTCGGTTTTTCGGTCGTATTTGCAATTAGCTTGTTTATATAAGCAATCCATTGAAAAATTAGAGTAAAGGGAAGAAAGCAACGAAACAATGTTAGGAAACGCATGTGAAGTATTCGCTCGAACAGTGATCACTGTCGTTGGCCTCCAATCTTGGAAACAAGGGGGCGACGACAGTTTTTTTGTTTTGTTTGTTTATGGTATGTACCATTTCGAGCATAAGTTTTGTTTCGTCTGCTTGCTTTATAGTAAGATGAACGCATATAGGGTGTTGCGAGGGAATATGATATGTTGAAAGGGATGGGTGTTGAAAATGACAGTAAGAAAAAAATTATTTGCAGGTTTTTCAGCGGTTTTACTAGTTTTGTGTATTGTTGTGGCAGTTGGTTATTTCCAAATAAAAACCGTTGATTCGAAATATTCTCAGCTACTTGATGAAAATGTCAAGCAATTATTACTCGTTAAACAACTAGAAATTGCAATTAAAAAGGAACAGGGTAGTATGCGAGGATATTTAATCGTCGGGGATGAAACATCGTTAACAAACTTTGAAAAAGCACATGAGGAATATATACACTTAAGTGACGAATTGTCAAATACGTTAGTGGAGCCAGAAGTGAAAGAAAAGTTAGAACAGTTAAATAAGCTGGAAATTGAATTTTACAAGTTTGGAAAGAAAGTTTTCCAATTAAAGCGCGCAAGTGATGTGGAGCACTATACAAAACTAGTTGCAACAGAAGGTCGAGAATTGATGAAACAATTCGATGATGCGGCTGATGATTTAGCAGATTTTAAGCAACGTATGTTAGAAAAAGCAAGTGACGTAAATTCTGCCCAAGTCGCTTCTGTACAACGTTGGATGATCATTTGGGGGATAATTGCACTGATTATTGGCATAGGGGTTGCGCTTTATATAAGCTTTCTTATTTCAAGACCTGTTCGTGCTTTGTCGAAAATGGCAAAGCAAGTGGCAGCGGGAGATTTAACAGAACAGGAAATACGGATTAAAAACAAAGATGAAATTGGGGAACTTGCTGTTTCATTTAAAGAAATGTCCACGAATTTACGAAATATCATTCGAGAGGTAGCATTGAATGCTGAACAAGTGGCTGCTTCATCGGAACAATTAACTGCCAGCGCTGAGCAAACGAGCAAAGCAACAGAGCAAATTACAATGGTTATTCAAGATGTATCAGTTGGAGTTGAAAAGCAAGTACAACGTGTCGAAGAAACATCCGAAACGATTCGAGAAATGTCTCAAGGTATTGATCATGTCGCTCATCGAGCAGAGCGAGCAGCCGAAATGGCTGGAACAGCATCGAAAAAAGCGCTTGGAGGAAGTAACATTATTCAAACGGCTATCATGCAAATGAATACGATTAACGAAACAGTAGTGAATTTATCTAGCAGTATAAAAGGACTTGGAGGGAGATCAAATCAGATCGGACAAATCGTTGATGCCATCACAGCCATTGCGGAACAAACAAATTTGCTTGCCTTAAATGCAGCGATTGAAGCCGCTAGAGCAGGAGAACAAGGTCGTGGATTTGCGGTTGTGGCGGATGAGGTGAGGAAATTGGCAGAACAGTCTGCTCGATCTGCCCAACAAATTTCATTACTTATTGCCTCGATTCAAAAAGAAACGGGCGATGCTGTGCAGTCGATGGAAACGACCACTCATGAAACGTCAAAAGGTATTTCTGTCATTCAAACCGCAGGTCAATCATTTCGAGAAATTAAAGAAGCAGTCGAAGTGGTCAATAGCCAAATTGAAGAAGTGTCATCTTTTATTCAACAAATGTCAGCAGGAGCGAATGAAATTGTACGTGCTATGGAGATGATGAAAAAGGTGGCAGAATCAACGGCTGAAGGAACGCAAGAAGTATCAGCAGCTACCGAAGAACAGCTTGCCTCGATGGAGGAAATTTCTGCTTCAGCGCATGCCCTTGCGAACATGGCAGAAAGTTTGAAAGAGCTGATTCAAAAATTTAAAATATCGTAGTGCAGTATTATCGTGGAGCAAGAGCGGGAAATGATACCGCTTTGTAAAGAAGTAAAGAAGAAAAGGTTGCGGTGATTCCGTACAGCCCGCTGGCGTCAGGGTGATTGACGCGCGATTGGTCGGAAAAGACGCATCGTTCGGAAACCGATCAAATTCAAAAGGCAAAATACCAACTAATCAGTTTTTTACGGACAGCTTTTTTGTGTGGAAATTCATTTGCGTGTAATTTAAAAAAAGGTTCATCACCAAAAGATGTACTTGCACCTGCCATTAAAGTATGTTAGCTGTTTCTAACCGAACGCGTAATGCAAAACGCTGGATATTTCTGTATCCATATCCCCGACGTTTCATCAGCTTGATCTTGTTATTCGTTCCCTCCATCTTCCCATTCGAGTAAGGGGATAAAATGCACAATATCATTTCGTCTGTTCGTTTGACGAGTGATTTTGCGATGGCGCGTACAGCCGAACAAGGACAAACCGAATACCGATGGATCCAAGTCTCCAAACGTCGTTTCGCCTGTTTTTCGTTTTTGCTTTTGGACACATAGCGAAAATGTTGGAGCGATTGGTAGACCGACTTTAAGTCATCGCTTTCATTGCACCATTTCCGTACGATTTGGCGTTCTTTCTCCGTCAATTTCTCTGGGCATTGGCTCAATAAACGGCAAACGTAACGAGCATTTCCGTGTTTCTTGCCTCCTTTGTCCAAATATTTGCGACAACGATCTAAAGCATCCGTAAACAGCTGAATGACATGGAAATAATCGACCACGTGTGTCGCCTCTGGACAAATCTCGTGAATTGCTTTTTTCATCGCTGGAGCCAAATCACTCACGACATACTGAACGGAACGAGACACATGAGCCAATGCGCGTCCAATGGCTTCCTCGTTCTTTCCTGCTTCAATGGCATACACTTCTCCCGTTTTGGCATCCATGACCAACACTCCGTAGGCATGCCCTTTTCGAAACGCAAACTCATCGACACAAACCGCCTTTGGTTGGATGTCATTCGATAGGAAAGAAGAAGCATCGGTATAAAACCAGCGTTCCACGGTCGTGTAAGGAAGATTGAGCATACGAGCTACCGCCTGAATGGATGTTCCAATGCAAGATTTATCCATCTCTGAAAAGCATCTGTTGCCACACTTCGAGGGAAGATTCCTAGATAGGACGTGCTGAACGTCATGCCACATGTACCACAACGTCTGCGCTCGACAGGGAGTTCAATCCAAAAGATTCCGATTCGCTCAGCATAGCCATGCATCCATTGTTTCTTTTTGTCTGTCATTTTGGTCGTGCGCTTCAAGCAGACAGGACATAACGGACATTGTTCGGGTAGAGAAAGTTCGAAAATCCAACGTTCCCCTTCTTTTCGCCCCTTTTGAATCAAAACATCTGGTAAATCGATGAGTTCTTTGATAAACTGAGCGTACATGCGAATTTTCCTCCAATGGTTTGGTTTGGTCACCTTTACCATACAGGAAAATTCGCATTTTTTGTACCCTATTTCCTCTATGCACACCGATCTTCAATGATCAAGTACAACTTGTGGTGAAGAGCCCCTTTCAACCGTTTCTGTCCGTATTCTTCTATCATAGGGGACTTTTGGAAGATAGACCACTGACGCACAACCCTTATTTTCTGTGTTTATAAGTGAACAGGTGGAACATCTGAAGGTAAAAGAACATTGTGCACGTTATTGAAGAAGCATAGGAGTTGCTGAAGGAATAAGCAACTTGTGCACTATTAGAGGGGGAAGGGGAATTTTTAGCGATGAAAATTGAATTTTTGATGGAAAAGAAAAGTTTTTTCTACAGGAGCCAGCTGTGAAAATTAGAATGCTATGCAGGAAAATGGCTGGTGTTGTCGAATAAAAACGTCGAAAAAAGTATGCGAGGTGAATGTATGTCCATTGACCACGACCGTCTGTTTAAAGAGTTGATCCAAACGTTTTTTGAGGAATTTATCGTTCTCTTTTTCCCAACGATGCATGAGCATATTGACTTTCGCCACGTATCGTTTTTGTCGGAGGAGCTGTTCACCGATGTAACGGCAGGGGAGAAATATCGCGTCGATTTGTTAGTCGAAACGAAACTGAAAGGCAAGGATAGTTTGATTATCGTTCATATCGAAAATCAAAGCTACGTCCAACCGTCGTTTCCCGAACGAATGTTTATTTACTTTAGCCGCTTGTTTGAAAAATATCGTAAACACATTGTACCGATTGCCGTCTTTAGCTACGATACGATCCGCGATGAACCATCGACATTTACCCTCGAATTTCCGTTTGGTCATGTGCTTGATTTTCACTTTTTTACTGTGGAGCTTCGCAAACAAAACTGGCGAAACTACATTCGTCAAGACAATCCGATCGCCGCTGCACTACTAAGTAAAATGGGGTATACTGAAAGTGAACGGGTAGAGTTGAAAAAACAATTTTTACGCATGCTTGTCCGAATGGAATTAGACGAAGCGAAACAACGGTTATTGTTTGGCTTTTTTGAAACATATGTGAAACTATCCGATGAAGAAGAACGAAAACTACGAAGCGAGGTGAATGAAATGGAGACGAAAGAAAAAGAACAAGTGTTGGAACTCATTATTTCATATGAACAAAAGGCGTTGGAAAAAGGAAGAGAAGAAGGAATGAAACAAGGAATCAAACAAGGAATCAAACAAGGGATCAAACAAGGGATGATACAGGCGATGAAGCATCTTGTGCAAACGATGGCGCGGAAAGGAATGAGTGCAAAAGACATTGCGAACGTCACGGATCTCTCTGAAGAAGAAGTACGGGAGTTGTTAGAGAAGGAATAAGTAATTTGTTCATCATTTCACAGCTGTCGTCGACCTCCGATCTTGCAAAAATCTCGGGGGATCGACGACAATTTTTGTTTGTTCGTCTTTGCTTAGTTCATAAAAAACAAAAAAAAATAGTATATTAATTACTTTTTTTAAACAGATGACAGGCAATGAAAAAAAGAGTAAAATACGCATACAGGTATAAAAAAGAAAAGGATGGATGATAAATGGCAGGACATCAGTTTCATCATTCGAAAGCAGAAAAGTTGTTGAATCCAAAAAGGCGGGAGTTGATTGCGCCAGAAAAAGTTGTCTCCATATTGCATATAAGCGAACATGATGTCGTGGCGGACTTAGGGGCAGGAAATGGCTATTTTACTGTGCCGATCGCCAAAGCGGCAAAAACGGTATATGCGGTTGATGTGCAACAAGAAATGCTTGATTTACTGAAGCAACATGCGGAACAAGAAGGAGTAGATAATATTGCATACATTGTTAGCGATGTGACAGCAACAACGATTCCTACTCAATCTGTTGATAAAGCATTGATGGCGTTTGTTCTTCACGAAATTGACGATCGTGAGGCGGCATTTGCAGAAATGGCTCGTATGACAAAGCCAAACGGTACGTTTATATTGATCGAATGGGAAGCGGTCGAAAGTGAAATGGGTCCACCGATTCATGAACGTATTCCATCTCATCAACTGTTCAATGAAATGAAAGCAACGTTTGCGCATGTCGAGCTCGTTCATTTCCATCCGAGCGTATATGGAATTGTAGTGAAACATGGTCAATAATGGCCATGTTTATTTTTACGAGAGGTGAATGAGATGCGTGTACGTTTAGGAATGAAAGAAAATATCATTTCATTTTCATTATTAGTCATCATAAACGTATTTGTTGGAGCGATGGTCGGTTTAGAACGAACGGTTTTGCCGATGATCGGCGAAAAGCAGTTTGGACTTACGTCGATGAGCGCGGCCGTTTCTTTTATTGCGAGCTTCGGATTGTCCAAAGCAGTTGTTAACTATTTTGCTGGTCAGCTTGCTGATCGGTTTAGTCGAAAAAGCATATTGTTAGTAGGATGGGTCATCGGGCTATTCGTTCCGATTTGCATGCTCGTTGCGCATGAATGGTTCGTTGTCGTATTGGCGAACGTGTTGCTTGGAATAAATCAAGGATTGACGTGGTCGATGACGGTCAATATGAAAATCGACATCGCCAAGCCAACAG
Organism: Anoxybacillus sp. TBDG-1; assembly: GCF_054815885.1. Lineage (NCBI taxonomy): Bacteria > Bacillati > Bacillota > Bacilli > Caryophanales > Anoxybacillaceae > Anoxybacillus > Anoxybacillus sp. TBDG-1. Next base: position 7,712 of record NZ_JBTZSY010000007.1, on the reverse strand, counting down.
AACGTGGCACAGCGGTTGGTTTAAATGAGTTTGCTGGTTATTTCGGTGTTGCGACGATGGCAGCCATATCAGGTTATCTCGCTTCGACATTTTCCCTCCATCTACAATTGTTTTACATCGGAATTGTGGTTGCGATTATTGGAATAAGTTTATCTATCATCGTCAAAGATACGAAACAACATGTTCAGCTGCATCGACAACAAAAAAACGAACAACCGAAAGAAACGTTATCGCAAAAAGAAATATTTCAACAGACGACATGGAAAAATAAAACGTTATCTAGTTTTAGTTTAGCGGGGCTTGCGACAAATTTGAAAGATGGCGTCGCATGGGGATTGTTTCCTTTATATTTTACGTCGATCGGGCTGTCCGTTTCACAAACGGGGCTAATTGTTGCCATCTATCCAGCTTCATGGGGTATCGGTCAACTGTTTACAGGTATTATGAGTGATCGGTTTGAACGAAAAAAGATGATTGCATACGGTATGTGGTTGCAGGCGTTGGCGATGTGGTTTATGCTTATTGCTAATCATATCGTGCTATGGATCATTGGAGCGGTGTTGTTAGGGCTTGGAACAGCAATCGTATATCCGACGTTGCAGGCGGCTATTGGTGATGTGACTGCCGTGCAGTGGCGTGCTTCGGCGATGGGAGTATATCGGTTTTGGCGCGATAGCGGCTATGCGATTGGGGCAATGATAGCAGGGGTTATTGCCGACTGGCTTGGGTTTCGTTGGGCGATTGGGTTGACAGCTATATTGCCGCTACTTGCTGGGTGGCGTGTGTATATAAAAACGAAAAACTAGGGAACGCATCCCTAGTTTTTCTCATATATATCCTCGTTTTGCTTCACCATATGACGTTGCTCTAATTCGCGCAATGTGCTACGTACTTTAAATAGTGGTAACGCTGTTTTTTCAGCTAATTGTTCCGCCGTTGCCGGGGCATCAAGTGCTTGTAAAATTGCTTGCATAGTCGCTGTTACCGTTTGATTATCGTTGACGCAAGCCATCGTCAGTCACATCCTTATAAGCTTTTTTTTGCAGAAATACCAATCCACGCACTCTAACGTTTTATCTTTCATGCGACAATAGGGTAATTCAAACGGTCATCAACTTTTCTCTATGTTTAACATAAAGTAATAAAAGAGCATATGAGAGGGGGAGAAGAGGTGAACATTTTAGTCATTTGGCGGTTGTTGACCGTAGGTGGCGTGAATGCTGGATGGCGCAATCGAGCAATATATTTTAAACGACATGGCATTCAGACAGACTTTTTATATACGAAAGATCTCGGTGGCATGCATATGATGGAAGATGTCGCAAATGTTTATATCGCGAAAAAGAAAAAAGACATATACGACATATTACGAAAATCATATGATGCAGTAATTGTCGTCGATACGAGCCAAGCGTACGATTGGTTGAGCGATGGCGGATATAATGGACCGATTATTGTTGAGGCGCGCACGCCGGAATTGTTAAAGTTGAAACGAAACTTGCAAGGAGTGGAAAAGATTACTCCGCGTCAATTTATCGTTCCTTCTGTTTATCAAAAACGTCTTCTCTCTATATTGAGCGATGAACGTGCACCGATTACGGTCATTTATAACGGTTTAGATGCATCTTTTTTCCGCCCGTTTCCATGCGATGATGTACCGAACAAAAAAATTATTGCATACGTCGGACGGTTAGATGGGCGTAAAAATTGGCGTGCATTTTTACGTATCGCCTCGCTATTGAAAAAAGAGCGGGATGATATCGAATGTTGGGTCATTGGCGGACAACATAGTGTAGATAAAGAAACGTTTGAAGCAGAATGGAAGGAAAAGCAACTGACGTCATTTGTAAAATGGTTTCCGGTTGTTCCGTATCAACACATGCCTAAGATGTATGCGAAAATTCGTCAATCGGGCGGATGTTTATTAGCGACAACGAAAGTCGAATCGTTCGGCAATACATTTATTGAGGCAATGGCGTGCGGTGTGCCTGTCGTTGCGCCACGTGTATCGGCGATGCCAGAAATTATCGTTCACGGAAAAACAGGATATTTATTTCGTGAGAACCATACGCGCGGAGCGGTTCGCGCGATTGCTGAAATCATTGACGACAAACAACAATATACGTATATGAGTGAGGCAGGACGGGAGCATGTGCTCAACCGATTTACAATTGAACGTTGCGCTGAAACGTATGTCGATTTACTACATCATATCGTGAGGGATCAAACATGAAGTATGAACGAACGTTTGCGGCTCATAAACATAACTCCCATCTTGTAACATTTGATGATGGGAAGAAATACGTTGTCAAATGTTACGATACAACAAAACCGAAAGCGCTCATCAACGAATGGCTCGCTTATCAAATTGCAAAATATATGCACCTTCCTGTTCCACATGCTCGTCTCGTTTCTTTACCACATACGCTTTTACCTATTCCAGACAAAACGACAGTGATCAAAATGAAAACGCAATTTGCGAGCGCGTATATTGAAGGGAAAAACGCTCATGAAATAGCGATAGAAAACATGAAAAATACTTCGCAATTGGCAAGTGTCATCGTTTTTGATTATTGGTTGTACAATCGCGATCGGACGCGAAAAAATGTCATTATTGAACAAAACGGAACGGACCAAACGTTATGGATCATCGACCATGCGGATATATGTGGCTCATTTGCGTGGACTGTTGAACGACTAAAACAATTGCCGCAAACGCCCATAGACAGCAAAATGCATCGCATAATGGCGTCGTTTACAACTATACAACAATTTGAACAGGCGATTGCGGTCATTCAAACGATGCCGACACTTTTAATTGAAGAAATGATGAAACATATGCCTGAAGACTGGCCGATGACGGAAGAAGAAAAAAAGCAGCTCGTTCATACGCTCGTATATCGGCGCGATCATCTCGTTCCGCGTCTCATACGTAAATTTTGTAAACAACTTTGGCCTGAGCTTATATAGCTTAGGTTTTTTTATGCATATTTTTCATCTATTGTTAAAAAATAATGGCGAATGGAGGGGCATTATGAAACTGTTTTCATTTGGCGTGATGATCGTTTGTTTACATGCGTTGCCGTATTTTCTTCTTGGCGAAGATGCGCATATGCGCGTGCACGATAATTTAGATTCCAATATCGCTTGGTATCGTGTGCTCGCACGAAGCGGCGAGCTATTTGGCTCCATTGATGCGACCATTCCACAAGTCATTAATGGACTGCCGCGCAACGCATACGGAACAGAGTTTAGCGGCATCGTGTGGCTTCATGCGCTTTTTCCGTCCGTTTATGCATACGGGCTTAGTCAATTATTGACGCGCATATTTGCGTTTATCGGCATGTATTTGTTGTTGAAAACGCACGTATTAAAGGAAAAAGAGGCGGAGTGGATTCGCGTTGGAGTGGCGCTTGCGTTTGCGCTGACGCCGTTTTGGCCGTCAGGGATGCTTAGCACGCTCGGCATGCCCCTTGCGTTATGGGCGTTACTTAACATTCGTGCGGGCGATCGTTCGCTGAAAAACTATGTCGTGCTGACGATTCTCCCACTCTATTCTAGCTTCGTGCTCGGCTTTTTCTTTTTTTTAAGCGCCATGTTTTTCTTTTGGCTTATTGATGCGTGGCGCCGCCGTCCTAACGTGCCATTTTTATTGGCGCTTTTATATATGACCACGCTTTATTTGTTGATCGAATATCGGCTCGTTCATTCGTTTTTATTTGCGACAGAACCGACGAGTCGCGACGAATATTTCCATGCCCGTCTGTCGTTATGGCGGTCGCTTCGTTTAACATTTAAAAACTACATGTTCGGTCATACGCATGTGATGACGATTCATACGCTCATTATTTTACCTGTGACGTTTATCGCACTATATATCGTATGGAAACGAAAATGGTGGCAGCGCGAAACGTTATTTTGGCAACTTCATGTGCTAAATGTTGTGCTATCGCTTTGGTACGCGTTTTGGTTTTATAAAGGATGGCTACCTGCGACAGAAGCGTTTCCGTTTTTAGATCGATTTAATTTTGCGCGCTATCATTTTTTACGCCCGATGGTCATTTACATCTTGTTTGCTTTGTCGCTTCGTATCATTTGGCGCGCATGGGATCGGCGCATCGTTTCATTTGCGCTCGCAGCTCAACTCGTTGTGGCGATGTTATTTCATGAGCAAATTGCGTATCGCAATCAACCGACGTTTCGTGCGTTTTATGCGGAAAAGCAATTTGACGATGTAAAACAATATATCGGAAAGCCTGTACATACGTATCGCGTCGTCAGCATTGGCATTCATCCAGCGATTGCGCAATATAACGGCTTTTACACGCTAGATACGTACAATAATTTTTATCCGCTTTCGTACAAACATCAATTTCGGCAAGTGATTGCGAGCGAGCTAAGCAAAAATAAAAAGTTAAAGGAATATTTCGATGAATGGGGCGGACGTTGTTACATCTTTGTCGCTGAGCTTGGGAAAAAGTATATGTTTACGAAACAATCAAACAAACGCATTCGCCATTTACAGCTTCATACAGACGTATTGTACGACATGGGAGGGCGCTATATATTTTCTGCCCTGCCCATTGACAATGCGAAACAAAATCAATTAAAGCTATTGCGCACGTTTCAACACGATGAATCGGCATGGACAATTTATTTATACGAAATAGAAAGGAGTGAAACGACATGACGATTTTAGCGATCGTTGTCCCTTGTTATAACGAGGAAGACATGTTGCCAGAGACGATCGAACAGTTGCTTTCGCTCAGAAAACAGCTCGTTGAGGAAGGAATTATTTCGGAGAAAAGTAAAATTGTGTTTGTCGATGACGGAAGCCGCGATCGGACGTGGTCGATCATTTATAAAGCATGTTTGCACTATGAAGAAATTAAAGGAATTAAACTAGCAGGAAATGCAGGGCATCAACATGCGCTGTTAGCTGGCATGTTTGCTGCCAAACAAATGGCGCATTGTATTGTGACGATGGATGCTGACTTACAAGATGATATATATGTCGTTCGTGAGTTTGTGCGTAAATTTCATGAAGGATATGACATCGTTTATGGTGTAAGGAGAAAGCGTAATGTCGATTCGTATATGAAACGGCGGACGGCTGAAATGTTTTATCGCATAATGAATCGTATCGGTGTACAGCTTATTTATAATCATGCCGATTATCGTCTCATGAGTCGACGGGCAGTTGAAGCGTTAGCGCAGTTTCGTGAAGTGAATATGTTTTTGCGTGGCGTTGTTTCACTTCTCGGTTTTCCGTCGACGACGGTATATTATGACCGAAAAGAGCGAAAAGCAGGCGTGACGAAATATCCGTTCATGAAAATGATTCGTTTTGCGTTTGACGGGTTAACATCGTTTAGTATGGTGCCGATTCGCTTCGTTTCCGTTCTCGGCTTTTGTTCGTTTTTTGTGAGCATATTGTTTGCGATGTACGTGTTATTTTTAAAAATGACTGGTCATACACAAACAGGCTGGACGTCGCTTATGATGTCGATTTGGCTTGTCGGAGGACTGCAGCTCATTGCGATCGGGTTAGTTGGGGAATATGTCGGGAAAGTATATCAAGAAACGAAACAGCGACCGCGCTATATTGTCGATGTTGATTTGTTAAATGGCCCGATTATCGCGCCGCGTGGTGAAGAAATATTACGAGGGGAAAGTGATTTTTTTGCAAAATAAAAAATACTTCCGTTCATCTATATACGTACAATCGGGAAGTTTAACTTCATTTTTTCGACTGACGAAAGCAAGCTTTTGGCTTGCTTTCGTCACGCCTTCCTGTGACAAAGCACCGAACAACTGAACGCTCCCCAGACGAATTCATTTGCTTGGGAGCGATGTTGTTCGATTGCTCGACAGTCGAAAAATCATGCTTGCCCATGTGAAACAATGTGCATTGATATATTTATCATCTTTAGCGAAGAAGTTCTTTTTTCCTATACTTTAAAGTTTTGTACAGAAGAGAGTAGATCCATTGATAAATCAGCAAGTTGCTTTGCAGATTCGCTAATGAGATGAACAGATTCATTTTGCCGATCGATGTTTGTAGCGACTTCCAATGAACTGGAGGCTCCTTCTTTTGCTTGAGAGCGAATGTGATCAATTTCTTCTGTTACCATGGTAGCGCTTTCAGCAATTTGTTTTGCGCCATTAGCCACTTGCGTAATTTCATCAACGACTGTTTTTAAAGCGCATAAAATGCGTTCAAATGATTCGCCTGTATTTTCAACGATTTCCTCCCCTTTTTGAACTTCGAGAAAACCAGCTTCCATTTGTTTGACAACAGAAGAAATATCGCTTTGAATATGTTGAATCAGTTCAGTAATCGTTCGAGCCGATTGCGACGATTGTTCTGCCAGTTTGCGCACTTCTTCAGCAACGACAGCAAATCCACGCCCATGCTCACCCGCTCGTGACGCTTCAATAGCGGCATTTAACGCAAGCAAGTTTGTTTGCTCGGAAATGTTTGAAATCATATAAACGATCGTACTAATTTGCTGCGAACGTTCAGACAATTGGATAACGATGTTCGATAAATGTTTCACTGTATCGCGAATCACATGAATTTGGTGAATTGTATTTTCAACGGAGCGTTTTCCACTTATCGCTTCTTTTTCCGCTTCATACCCGAGCGTTTGCATCACCGACGTTTTATGTGCGATTTGTTGAACGTGCTCGGTCAGCTTAGCAACTTGTTGCGAAGCATATTCGGTTTTAACGGATTGGTTATTTGCTTGCTCGGCGACCATATCAACAAACTGCGAAATTTCCTTTGATAATATGCTTGTCTCATGAGATATGGAAGATAATTCTTGCGAGGAAGCAGTCACTTGCTCAGAGCTTTCTTTTACTTTAAAAATCAGCGAGCGCAATTGACGTTTCATGTCAATTGCTGCTTTCGATAGTAGAGCGATTTCATGATTGCCTGCAACAATCATATCTTTTCCAGTCAAGTTTCCTTTTGAAATATTTTGAAATACACCGACAATGTTTCGGACTGGTAAAACAATCGTCCGACGAATAGTCAAAAAAACGATGAAAATGAGTACGATAATAATTATCGTGCCGCCAATGACTAAGTCCATTGTATTTTCTCTAACGGAGCGAACGACATGTTCAGCGGGGACAGTAACAGTAATTGCTCCACGCAAGTCGCCAACTTTCAATCCTTCTTTTTGAAAGCCAAACATATCTGTTTGCCCTCGTGGTTCACCATGACATGCAAGACAAGCAGCCTCCATGCGTAATGGCTCGACATATCGATAAACAAGATGATCATTTACTTTTGCTAGTGCTGCATATTCGGTAGTCGACGGATTAGATAAAAATGTTTGGATGGCTTGTTTTTCAAAATCGTCTGGGGCATTTTGTTCATTGCGAATAAAGCCAGGAACGCCAACTTGCCGCAAACGTAAGCCGACCCCATCACCAAGTTCATCCCCACGTGTTAAACGAATTTGATTCGTATGTACTTGGATGAATGTGCTCGGATCGTTAAGTTGGGCAGCTAGCGATTTTGCTTGATTGTGCAGCTGCTTTTGAGCATTGTTCATACTATTAAAGTAAAAAAAAGAAAATAGCAATGAAAATGATACAATCATTGCTGTAACAATGATGAACAAAAAACGCTTTGCCATAATCATCCGTTACAGAAAACTTACAAAACTTTATAAATAATCTATTCATTATTTATAAAG
>NZ_JBTZSY010000069.1:0-8685 GCF_054815885.1 Anoxybacillus sp. TBDG-1 | reverse complement strand
CCTAAAATATACAATTGAAAAACGGTTTTGCCCTTGACAAAATCGTTTTTCAACAGTCTGCATTTTTTAAAAAATGATACCTCTGATTTTTCTGCACCTTCCAAATAAAAAAACGTCAAATGTCCCCCTTCCTTCAACTAGGTGGGAAGAATTTGACGCTTACTTTGAACCGTATGTCTTGCAACCTCCTTACACCGCATCGGATGTGCTTCATAAACCAAAGGTTAAGAGCACCATTTGGATGTATGCGGATTATAATTGTTTACTCTCTCTACGTCCCTTTATCAAACCAATGAAATTAGTGATTACAAGAAAAATAGAAATTGCCCACGCAGTATGGCTAATCGTCTCTCCAAAAATCAATTTATAAAAAATAAAAGAAATGACCGATAGAATAAACACGATATTCATCCACTTCATCATTTTCACGCTCCATATCTTTATTTTCTCACTCGTAGCGCAATGCCTCCACAGCAGGTTGCTTCGCTGCTTTACTTGCAGGGATGAAGGAAGCCAAAATACCTAACAGTCCACTAAAAATAATAAGAAGTACAGCTTGAACAAAACTAAACTGAAACATGTCCAAGTTACTCTTTTTCATTAACGTTATGATCATATAATTTAATGCTTTCCCAACAGCAATAGAGCCTAGAACCCCAAAAACTCCCCCAATGATGCCGATCAACATTCCTTCTGTGACAAATATGCGACGAATATCTGAACGAAATGCACCAAGTGCCTTTAAAATCCCAATCTCTCGTGTGCGTTCTAAAACGCTCACGTATAAAACAATGCCAATCATAATGGATGAAACGATAAGCGATATACCAGACAACATTCCCAATGCAACACTTGCTAAGGAAATATACTCATTAATTTCATTTTGACTTTCTTCATCCGTCTGTACTTTATACCCCATCTGCTTAATTTTACTCTTTAAAAGATCTATATCATTGATAGATGATGGAATAATAGTGAAAGATAAAGCACTTGTACTATTCCCTATAGATTCTTTCATAATCTTCTGTGACAATCCATAAGAAATCCCTACAGTATCGAGCAGAGGTATAGAATTATTCTTTACCACCCCTACTACCGTTGCATGAACGTTAACTGTCGGATAAATTTCTTTTAAAGACATTAACTGTACAACAAGGGAAACGTTTTTTCCAACAGCCTCTGTAGAATCCTTGAACAGCTTTTTAGCTATGCGCTCAGGTAGCACAATTTCATCTCTTTGATCGTTTGGAAACTTTCCTGTCACAATATATTTTTTACCATATATTATTTCAGCATATTTTTTAGGTGCCAAACTCTCAGCTGACGAAGTAGCTTTATTTCCTTCTTTCGTTTTAATACTTATTTGAAATGGATTATATGGATATATATCCCTTACTCCTTTTATTTCCCTTAATCGCGCGATATCGTTCTCGTTCAACACCGCAAACTGTTCATTTGCTACGCTTAACGATGATTTTGCTGTGGCTTCATCTATCGAACTAGATAACTTGTCTTTAACGCCATTCCCTAAAGCCATAATGATAGATAATCCAAAAATTCCGATTGATGCACCTATAGCAGTTAAAATATTTCTCCACTTTTTATTTTTTATATTTCTGAATGATAGTTTGCATGTTGTACGAAAATCTAAGCTTCTCCCCTTACCTACTACACTATCTTTATATACATTTTCCACCTCTTCTACATATAAATCATTCCCATCCTCAATGATTGTTCCATCTCTCATCCTAACTATTCGATCTGCGTATGAAATTAATTCTTGGGAATGTGTTACAACTAATATAACCTTCCCTTGTTTAGAAATTTTCTTTAGTATCTCCATAATATGTATTGAGTTTTCTGAATCCAACGCTCCTGTCGGTTCGTCCGCTAAGATAATGTCGGGATCATTTGCTAATGCTCTCGCTATAGCTACACGTTGCTTTTGTCCTCCACTCAACTGATTAGGCAAATAATCTAACTTATCCCCTAACCCTACCGTATTGAGAAGTTCTATCGCTCTTTTTTTTCTTTCTTCTTTTGATAATCCTAATAAAATCATGCTCATCTCTACATTTTCCAAGGCGCTTAAATGAGGAATAAGGTTAAAGCTTTGGAACACAAACCCGATCTTTTCCCGTCGTAAGCGCGCCCATTCCTTCTCGTTGAATTCCCGAACATTTATAGAGTTAAAAGTGTATTCCCCATCATCCGCATAGTCTAACCCACCAATAATATTCAATAAAGTCGATTTTCCACATCCTGACTCCCCTAATAAATAAACGAGCTGTCCTTTTTGAAGATGTAAAGAGACCCCTTTCAATACTTCAACACTTTCACTATTTAATTTGTAGTACTTTGTTATATTCCGAAGAGTGATCAATTATTTCCATTCCTTTCAACTTAAAGATTTCTTTTTAGACAGCTTATAAAGAAATAATCCAAAAAATATCAACACTAAAAAATACGTTATTCCTTCGAAGAAAAGAATCACATATTTAAAGTATCCCTCAATGTTAATGGATACATAATATATACCTATGAACCCGACTACTATTGACATCAATACAAACAATATATTCAGAATCCCAAAAAATTTTATAAACTTCTTCTTAATAATCTCTCTCTCATCAAAAAGAACTTCCTCGCCTCTTCCTAAAGCCAACTTCAGAGATTTTTCATATAGATTAGGTATTTCAACAATGTTCGATAATATCCAGTAACCGTCCAATTTTATGAACGGTAAAATATTAGAAAAAATCATCAATACATTCCAAAGAATAAATGTCGCTAGCCAAGTGGAATGCCCAAAATATAAATCATAGGCGAGGGAGCATAAAGAAAATATTATTAGTTGGATATAGACCCCAGCAATGAGAGTAATTATTTTTTTCTTTTTATCTTTAAAAGACCAGATTCCACTCACATCACAATACAGAGCAGGGGAGAAAAATATCAACAAAAAACCGATTTCTTCAACCTTTCCCCCAAAATATTTACAAGCTATACCATGACCTAGTTCATGCAAAAAAATGACTAGAATTGTCACGATATAAAAGGTTATGAAATCAAAGAAGACAAAGTCTTTAAAAAATCCATCTGTAAGTTGAGAAATATTTTTCAAAAAAATAATTGATCCCATCATAATAATCAATGCCGAAAAAATGAGCAACAATCTATTAACTGTTTTATTGCTTAAAAATTTATTAACTAAAAGATGAAGATATGTATCTGGATTAATTAACTTAAACCTGTAGAAAAGTATATTTTTTCTTTCCTTCTTCACATCCCCAACCACACCACATTCCTCAAGAGAATGTATAAACTTACTGAAATCCTCTTCGCTTATTTCATACTTACTCAACACAGTTTGAACGTCTCTACGAGCTGTTAGTTCTCGCAACATGTTAGCTTCTTGAACACCTAATCTGAAATACTTACCATATCGTTTAATAATAAAATAATCCTTATCTTCAATGAATTCTATACCATTCATATCTATGTTTTTGATATTTATATTATTCAATACCTTTCACCTCCCACTAAATCAAGTAAAGTTTTTGGGGAATCATCAGGAAGATCCCAAGAATATGAGACCTCCCTAAATATAACACTATAAACCGAAAAATCCGTCAATAAAACCTCTAATAAAATCTTTAATCATCTCCCACTTACCAGGAGCAACAACTGACTCTAGTGATTCAACCTTAAAATTCATCATTTTTTCTTTCCACCTCACCTAGATTATTTCTTACACTACATTCAGCCAAAGATTCCTGTAAAAAATCCCCTAGGGGAAAGAGTCTTTACACTAAACTGAAAATCTAGCAAACATAGCTATGTATGCATAGAAAACCGTTTTTAATTATCAAAAAGACCACCGAAAGTTACAATCCAACTAACTACTTTGCCTGTGTAGTATCCAATTTCATAAGCGATAGATCCTTTACCAGGAGCAACAACGGTTTCTAAAACCTCAATCTTGTAATTTAGAGTCATGAAAATACCCCCTTAATTTATATTTTATAGAAATAATGTAGTATCGATACCATGTAAAACTATAACAAAAAAAAAAAAAAAAAAATCAATACTTTTTAACATAAAATTATCAACAAAATACCAATATTAACTTAAAAGAAAAATATACCCATTTATCATAGCGTTTCTCAAGACGTCCACACGAAAAAAACATTTCAGTTGAAAAAAACAAAAAGTTCGTTTATTCTGAATTTTATACAACAACATAATAAGTTCACGCAACAGGTGGTTCACAGATGCTGTGAATCTTAAAAGGGAAGTTTGGTGAAAGTCCAACACGGTCGCGCCACTGTGATGCAGAGCTGTTATCATCATCCACTGTTTCATGTGAAATGGGAAGGAGATAAACAGCGATGAAGCTAAGTCAGGAGACCTGCCTGTTGTATGCACTTACGACCTACGCGTCATAGGGAGGAGTGAGGACATATGATCTTGAGGCACTTCGTGTATCTCAATACGAGCTAGCTATGCCCTCCTTCTGTTTGGAAGAGGGTTTTTTTGCTTGATTGGGATATAAATGACTGGAGGTGCTTAACTTGTTCATCCGTAGTTCAAATGTAGGGTATCCGCGCATTGGTGAAAAAAGAGAATGGAAAAAAGCATTAGAATCTTTTTGGAATGGGCAAATAAACAAAGAGCAATTCATAAAAACAATGGAAGCGATTCGACTCGATTCGATTCGTAAACAGCTAGAGAAAGGAATCGATCTCATTCCAATCGGGGATTTTTCTTTATACGATCACGTGTTAGATACAGCATTTATGTTTGGATATATTCCTAAGCGATTTCAACAAATAGACGATGCGCTTGAGCAATATTTTGCGATAGCACGTGGGACAAATGGACAACATGCGCTTGAAATGACGAAATGGTTTAATACAAATTACCATTACATCGTGCCTGAAATTGGACAAACAAAGCCAAGATTAGTAGAGAATCGCCTATTGAAAGAATACAAACTTGTCAAAGAAACACTCAATTTAGAAACAAAACCTGTATTACTTGGACCGATCACGTTTCTTTTGCTTTCTAAGCAATACGAGCGAAACGAGTGGCGAAAATATCTCGCACAATTAGTTCCTGTTTATGTGGAATTGTTAAAACAACTAGGCGAGGCAGAGGTGCCATTCGTACAAATGGATGAACCGATTCTCGTGCAAGATATAGACGATGATATGATCGATGCATTTCGTCATGTATACGACGTTTTTCACCGCAATGTGCCGAATGTAAACCTTATTTTGCAAACGTATTTTGATAGCGTATCACATTACCGTGAAATTGTTGCATTGCCTGTCGCAGGCATCGGGCTTGACTTTGTGCATGATGATGGCAAAAATCTGAAAAATATAAACACCTACGGATTTCCGAAAGATAAAATATTAGTCGCCGGTATTATAGACGGTCGAAATGTATGGAAAAGCTCGCTTGCACAAAAAGCGACGCTTCTTCACCATCTAGCAAACGTTGCCAAACAACTGATCATTCAACCATCCTGCAGCTTACTGCATGTTCCTGTCACGACAAAACATGAACATACATTACCAATGGAGCTTGCTGGAGCTTTATCATTTGCGGATGAAAAATTAGATGAAATACGTATGTTGACAGAGTATATGAACGGAAACGTAACGATCGACAAGCTAATCAAATACGATCAACAAACAAACCGTAATTTAACCAAGTTCCGCCAACAACAGGAACAAATAAATGACATTACAACCGTTCCGGTAAGTCGAACACCTTACAGCGAACGACAAAAAGCACAACAAGCCCATTTACAGCTTCCGCTTTTGCCGACAACGACGATTGGTAGCTTCCCACAAACGCGCGACGTGCGCCAAGCTCGGATGAAGTGGAAAAAAGGTGAATGGAACGACAACAAATATAAATCGTTTATAAAAAAAGAAATCGCAAAATGGATCGACATTCAAGAACAGCTACGGCTCGACGTGCTTGTCCATGGCGAATTTGAGCGTACAGACATGGTGGAATTTTTCGGTGAAAAGCTACAAGGGATGGCATGCACGACAAACGGTTGGGTACAATCGTACGGCTCGCGTTGTGTGCGCCCGCCAATTATTTTTGGCGATATTGCTCATCTACATCCAATGACTGTAGAAGAAACGGTGTATGCTCAATCGTTAACGAACAAACCTGTGAAAGGAATGTTAACAGGTCCTGTGACGATGTTAAACTGGTCGTTCGTTCGCGATGATATTTCACGCAAACATGTACTCATACAGCTTGCCCTTGCGATTCGTGAGGAAGTGTTGCTGTTAGAAAAAGAAGGGATACGCATCATTCAAGTCGATGAGCCAGCGTTACGGGAAGGATTGCCGCTTAAAAAAGAGAAACATGCATCATATTGGGAAGATGCCATCACGGCATTCCGTCTCGCTACCTCATCGGTGAAAGAGGAGACGCAAATTCATACACATATGTGCTATTCACAGTTTGAACATATGATGCATATCATTGATGAGCTTGATGCGGACGTCATTTCCATTGAATCGTCGCGAAGCCATGGTGAACTTATTTCCGCGTTTGAGACATATGAATATAAAAAAGAAATTGGCTTAGGGGTGTATGACATTCATAGCCCGCGCATTCCGACAAAAGAAGAAATAAGCGAACAAATCGAACGGGCACTTCGCGTTCTTCGTCCAGAACAATTTTGGGTCAATCCTGATTGCGGATTAAAAACGCGAAAAGAAAAAGAAGCAATTGCCGCACTGAAAGCAATGGTGGAAGCCGCACACGAATACCGCGAACGACTTTTGGCTTACGGAGGGATGAAGTCATGGAAGTAAGCGTTGAACAATCAAAAACGATTCAAACGCGGCTCGTTTTGCCTTCTGATACGAATCATCTTGGCACAATTTTTGGCGGTACCGTTTTAGCTTACATTGATGAAATTGCGGCAATATCCGCTATGCGCCATGCACGAAAAGCAGTCGTTACTGTTTCGATTGACAAAGTTGACTTTATTTCTTCTGCAAAAGTAGGTGACATTTTAAAGCTCGAAGCATTCGTCTACTCGACCGGCCGCACATCCATGAAAGTATTCGTCAAAGTCGAAACGGAAGATTTATTTACAGGCGAGCATCACTTAACAACCACATGCTTTTTAACGATGGTCGCCATCGATCAAAACAAAAAACCGACGCCTGTTCCAAAAGTCACCATTAGCGAACAAGAGGAGCAAATTGTACAACTGTATCAGCAAAACAATAAGGTATAAATATTTATACCCATGGCGCTAGTTGAGAGCTAACGCCATGGGTTATATTCATTTGTTTATCTATGCCAATGCCGATAATATGAGAATAATAGTGATTATTTTGACGAACAGGCTCTTTAAGTCTATTTTTTATTTTTTATGTTAGCGAAGTTGCTCATCTACAGTAATAGAAGTTTTATCATGGATTTTAGGTACTACCCAATAAATAATAATTGCTGGTAATAGAAAAATGGCAGCTACCAAAAATGTTGTTGTTAGTCCAAATTCTAATGCAATAATTCCAAAGATAACACCAGATAGGATTTCTCCCAGGGCACCAACTCCTGAATTTAAAGAAAATAGAGTATTTTTGTAATTATCTGGGAAAAATTTGTTTAAATAACTGATAACAATTGGATGTCTAACATCTTCAACTGCTAACAATATTGAAGTTGCGATTGCCCCTAACGGTTTGAAACCTATTGTTAATACTCCTACTAATAGTAGGCTGACTGATTCTACAATTGTTAAAGACATATATGGATTTGTTTCTATTTTTTTCTCTAATTTCATTGTTATTCCTAAGAGAATTAAAGCAAATATTCCTGCTAGTGCAAAGATATAGCCTAGTCCGGTTTCAGAAAAACCCATCTCATTGAGTAAGGGCTGCCAATATCTTGATACCATATCGTAAGTTAAAGCGGTAAAGAATCCAGATAATACAATTAACAATACTCTTCGTTTATGAAAAACTATTTTTAAACTTTGTTTTAAGATATTTAAAAATGACTCCTTAATATGTTCCTGTTCGTGTTCACTTTTAACAATAGGTACTTTAACAAAAATTGACATCCATATAAACAAGATTGTATAAAGTGCTACTACGATAATAAATGGTAAAAACATATTGTAAGAGTATAGGTAACCACTAATAATACTACCAACAACAATAAATGCAATGAGTATTTGAGTATTTTTCATTACTTCTTTCCCGAATCTCTCTTCTCCTACAACTCTACTCATCCAAGTTTCTAGTGATCCAGAGATGAGCGCATCTGATAAAGCCCATATAATCATAGCTAATATACAGATAATTAATGTATCAATGAAAGGAAAGAAAGCCCATGTTACAACGGAGAGAAAAAAAGAACCCGCAATTGAGAGTTTGATGCCATATCGGTCCGCAAATGTTCCGGATGGTACTTCAAAAATTAACTTTGCTATTTCGAAAATTGTACCTAGCAATCCGATTTGTAGTAAATCATAACCTTGATCCACCAAGTAAAGAATCCATATAGGAGAAAATAATCCCATTGCCAGTCCTCTTAGAACTGCAAAAAATTGAATAGTACGCATACTTATACTCCTTTTGTAACTGCTAAACTAAAGTGGACAGTTTCCGACAAATAAAATTGGACACTTAT
>NZ_JBTZSY010000068.1:0-8795 GCF_054815885.1 Anoxybacillus sp. TBDG-1 | reverse complement strand
TTTATAAATAATGAATAGATTATTTATAAAGTTTTGTAAGTTTTCTGTAACGGGACAAAGTGATGAGCATTAGCCATTTTTCGATTCGGCGTCCAGTGTTGACGTTTGTTTCGATGATTATCGTCATTCTTTTAGGGGCGGTATCGTTGTTCAATATTCCGATGAAACTCATCCCCGATATTCAGCCTCCTGTTGGCGTTGTTGTGGCGACGTATCCAGGAGCAGGGCCGACGGAAGTGCTTGAAAAAGTGACAAAACCGTTAGAAAGCAGCTTAGCGACGCTGCCGGGATTAAAGTCGATGACATCGACATCGCAAGAAGGATCGACACTTATTTTACTCCAATTCTCATGGGCGACCGTCATTGATGAGATGCAAAATGACGTCATGCAGCGAATCGACCAAACCCCGTTGCCAGATGATGTACAAAAACCGAGATTTTTAAAGTTTGACCCGTCGCAGTTTCCTGTCATTCAAATGACGTTAACGAGCAAAGACGGAACGGGCGAGTTGAACGCATTAGCGCAACAGTTAAAAGCAGAGCTTGCGAAAACAGAAGGAGTCGCGAGCGTGAACGTATCGGGGACGTTGACAAAACGAGTGCGCGTGCTCGTTGATCAAAATAAACTGCGAACGTATCGTCTTTCCCAACAAGACATTGCGAATTTCATTTCGGCGAATAACGTATCGTTGCCGGGGGAAACCGTTGTCATCGATGAGCGACAATTATCGACGCGCATTTTAAGTACTGTGCAATCAGTCGATGAATTAAAAAAATTCGTGATTACGATTAATCCATTGACAAATGAACGCATTCGTCTCCAAGATGTAGCGAAAGTTGAACTCGTTTCAGACGAACAACGAACGATTACAAGAACAAATGAACAGCCGTCTGTCTTAATGAGTGTACTGCAAAAAGCAGATGCGAATACAGCTGAAGTGTCAAAAGCGTTTCAAAAACAGTTAGACAAGTTATTGAAAAAAGAGCAGTTTCAAAACGTCCGTGCGAATATATTATTTGACCAAGGGGAGTTTATTGAACGAACGATTCGCAATATCGCACAGTCGCTCGTGTTAGGCGGGGCGTTTGCGATGGCGGTGCTGTTTATGTTTTTACGGAACATCAAAAGCCCAATCATTATTGGCATCGCCATTCCGTATTCTGTTATTGTGACGTTTGTGTTAATGTATTTTTCCGATTTTACGTTAAACATTATGACGCTCGGTGGACTAGCGCTCGGGATTGGGATGCTTGTCGACAACTCCATTGTCGTTATTGAAAATATTTCCCGCCATTTAGCGATGGGGAAAGAGCCGAAAGAAGCGGCAAAAGATGGGGTAAGCGAAGTGGGAAGCGCCATCGTCGCGTCGACGTTGACGAGCGTGGCGGTATTCATTCCTGTGTTATTTATTACCGGATTAATTGGTGATTTATTTACCGAATTTGCGATGACGATTGCATTTAGTTTACTTGCTTCATTATTTGTGGCGTTAACGGTCGTGCCGATGCTTGCGAGCCGTTGGTTGCGCCCGCGCAGACGTTATCGTGAAGAAGCGCGGTTATCTTCTGCCCCGATGCGTGCGCTTGAACGAAGCTTACGTTGGTCATTGCGCCATCGTTTTATTATGTTGTTGTTGGCGGTTAGTTTGTTCGGCGTTGGCGTTGTCGGGTTGACAAACGTTGGGATGCAGTTTTTACCGAATACAGATGAAGGATTTTTCTCCATTCGTGTACAAACAGATGACGGTTATTCTCTCAAAGCGACAGAGCGCGTCGTTAAGGCGATTGAACATGAATTAAAACGAGTCGATGATATTGAAACGTACGTGAGCCTCATCGGTTCGACGCAAGAACAGTCGTTTCGTGGAACGACACAAAGTAACGTAGCTGAAATATATGTAAAAATGAAGCCGAAAGATGAGCGCAATCGCTCGGTGTTTGTCGTCGTTGACGAATTAAAATCCCCTGTACAACAAGCGGTGAAAAAAGTGAACAAAACCGCAGAAGTGTCGTTCAACTTGCAAGCATCGACAGGAAGTGCGCCAAATACGTTAACATTTAGTGTAAAAGATACGGATGAACAACGGCTCAAACAAGTCGTTCGTCAAATTGAAAAACGATTAAAGTCGTTAAAAGAAGTGAAAGAAGTGACAACGGATTTGTCAGAAACAGTTGATGAAATTCAAGTCAAAATCGATCGGGAAAAGGCGTTGCAACATGGGCTTACACCAGCGCAAGTCGCCATCGTTGCCGAACAAATGACGCGCGGAATGACAGCGACACGTATGATTGATGCTAGCGCGAACGTGTACGATGTGACGGTAGAGTACGACCAAAATGAAAAAAATTCCGTTTCCGATTTAAAACAATTGCTCGTGAAAAAACCGGACGGATCGTTTGTGAAACTTGGCGATATTGCATCTGTGTCAATTGGAAAAAGTCGCGTGCAAATTCAACGGGTGAATGAACAAAGCGCTGTTCAGTTTACGGTGAAATATAAAAATTCCGTTACGCTTGGTGACATATCAGCGCTTGTTGATCGCGAAATTGAAAAGCTCGATCTCCCGCCTGAAACGGATATCGTCTTTAGTGGCGATCGGGAGTTGCTTGAGTCGTCCATTGATGATTTAGCATTAGCCTTTGCGCTTGCGGTGACATTCGTCTATCTTGTCATGGCAGCGCAATTTGAATCGTTTAAACATCCGTTTATTATTATGTTCACGATTCCACTTATGATCATCGGTATTGCAGGTGGATTGTGGTTGACGCAAACGCCGGTGAGCGTCATGGTCATTATTGGTGGCATTGTTCTTGCGGGTATTGTCGTCAACAACGCGATCGTTCTTGTCGATTATATGAATCAATTGCGTGCCCGTGGAGGGCGGGATATTATTGTCACAGCGGTTAAACTTCGCCTTCGTCCGATTTTGATGACGGCGTTGACGACGATTTTAGGTTTATTGCCGCTCGCCTTTGGCGTTGGGGATGGGGCAGAGCTCAATCAACCGATGGCGATTACCGTTATCGGCGGATTAATTAGCAGCACCTTTTTAACATTGTTTATTATTCCGATTGTGTATAGCTTTACGTTATCGAGAAAGTTTTATATCCAAAAATAAACAGCCGACATTAGCGGCTGTTTATTTTTCGTTCTTCTAGTTTTTTTGCCATTTGTTCTAGCAGTTTTTCCCATAATGTTTGTTGTTTCGTTCCTTTTTTCTTCGCCATGTGTCACCTCATGAAAGGGTAAATAGTTCCCGCAATTGTTCGTTTGACAGTTCGGTAATCCACGTTTCGCTTTGAATGAGCTGTTCATTGAGTGCTTGTTTTTTCTCAAGCATATTATCAATTTTTTCTTCAATCGTCCCCGTTGTAATGAGTTTATGCACGTGGACAAATTTCGTTTGCCCGATGCGATACGCTCGGTCTGTCGCTTGGTTTTCAACGGCAGGATTCCACCAACGATCGAAATGAATGACATGGTTGGCGGCTGTTAAATTGAGTCCTGTTCCACCTGCTTTGAGCGATAAAATGAATATATGAAACTGTCCGTTTTGAAATTGTTCAATCATGTCATCACGCGTTTGTTTCGGTGTGCTTCCGTTTAAAAAGACGACGTTTTCTTTCAAATGTGTAGAAAGAAGATGTTGCATCATTTCGCCCATTTGAATGTATTGTGTGAAAATTAAACAGCTTTCTCCATTTTCACGAATTTGTTCGACAAGTTCAAGCAACTTTTCTACTTTATGCGATCGTTCCACGATTTGCTTTGGATGCTGTTCTTTTAAATAAAGGGCAGGATGGTTACATAGTTGCTTTAAACTATTTAACATTTGTAAAATGATGCCTCGCCGCGCAAATCCGTCTACTTGGTCAAGTTTTTCAAGCGATTGCTGCACAATTTGTTCGTATAAAGACGCTTGTTCGACGGTAAGCGGGCAATATTCTTTTTGTTCAAGTTTGTCTGGCAAATCGAGCGCAATTCGTTCATCTGTTTTCGTTCGGCGCAATAAAAATGGACGAATGAGTTTTTGGAGCTTTTCTGTTGCTTGTGCATCCCCGTTTTTCTCAATCGGCGTCGCAAAGCGGCGTTGAAACTCTGTTTGTGAACTTAAATAGCCGGGATTTAAAAATTGAAAAATGCTCCAAAGCTCATTTAGTCGGTTTTCAATTGGGGTTCCGGTGAGCGCGATTTTATGCCGTCCTTTTAGTTTACGAATGGCGCGCGCCTGTTTCGTTTGGGCATTTTTAATGTTTTGCGCTTCATCTAAACAAATGACGTCCCAATTGACGTTTGCTAAGTCGTCGAAATCTAAATGCGCTAAGCTATATGATGTAATGACGACATCGGCTTCGTTTACAGCGGCAAGAAAAGCCTCTTCTTTTGCCCGTGCTTGTCCGTGATGAACATGAACACGTAGTGACGGAACGAACTGTTGACATTCTTTTTGCCAGTTGCCGATGACGCTCGTTGGGCAAATAAGCAAGGCAGGTCCGTTTCGTTTCTCGTTTTCTTTCACATATGCGAAATACGCAAGCATTTGAACCGTTTTTCCAAGCCCCATATCGTCTGCTAGACAGCCGCCAAAACCGAGCTGGCGTAAAAAGATGAGCCAGTCGACGCCTCGTTGTTGATATGGGCGCAATGTACCTTGAAATGTTTTTGGAACAGTGACCGATGGAATATGGTCGATGTTTTTCATTTTTTTCACAAGCGACGTAAATGAACGGTTTAGTTCAATGTCAATTGGTTCGTCGTCTTCATGTCGTCCGTTTGTTTTCTCCGCAAGTGCTTGCATAAGTACGTCGCGAATCGATAAACCTTCTTGTTTAGCTTTTTTCATTAGTTTTTGCATGTGTTGAATGACAGCAGGATCAAGCTGAACCCATTGGTCGCGAATGCGGACAAGACGACGTTTTTGTTCAACAAGCTCCGCAAATTGCTGTTCCGATAGTTCGACTCCATTTGTAGCGATACGCCAATCGAAATCGACGAGCGCATCAAGTCCGAATACAGATGTTGCGGATGATTTCACCCGTGCTTTGACACGGAGGCGCGTTTGTTTCACAACTTCCCACCATGATGGGACGATGACGCGAACGCCTGCTTCGCCTAATTCTACGGTTGCTTCCACTAAAAATCGCCACGCGTCGTCCTCGTTTAATTGGGTGCGCAACGCCCCGCTTTCGCTCAGCCATGGCACGATCGTTTGCCATCGTTGTTGTGCTCGTTCAATATGACTAACGTATGCTTCCCAAGCTTTGGGCATATGCGGATAAACGGTGATGTCGTCTGTTTCTGTATCGATGAGCACCGTTTCCAGCGGCCATGTTCCGCCATCTTCCCCTGGTTCATTTAAGCGAATGGCGACGATAAACGGCGGACGGTTTTTATCCCAACCGATTTCTGTTAACCAATCGTGCTCGTCCATAATTGAAGCGACGTCGCTTATAAGAAGGGGATATGTTTCAGTAATTTGCTGCCACGTTTGTTTGAGTTCCACATCTGATTGAATCCAGTCATTCATCGCTTCAGAACGCCAGACGGAAATAAACGGATGCTCATCTTCGGTCGTTCCTTTCCATCCGAAACGTCCTTGTTTCCACGCGTCAAAATCAGGCATGAATTGTTTTTGTTCAATGTTTGCTATGATTTGTTTTGCCCATGTTTGAAATTGTTTGCTTTGGTCATCCCATATAACTTTGATCAATGTGCTTGGGGATGAATAGGCAAAAAACGTTGCTGCCTCCCATGGAGAAAGAAGGACGCCGATATGTGTTTCAATCGTCTCGACAGGGGCAAATGTGCCATAAAACGTTTCTTCATGCCAACAAAAGACGAGATCTTTCCACTGATTTGGGTGCGTATCATCACTATAAATGAAAAACTGTTTTTGTTCATCGAGCCAACGGCTTTTTAGTTCAAGTTGCATCATATAAATTTCCCTTTCCGTAATAAATCTTGAAAGGCGCGTAAACGTTTTGTTTGTTCAGTTAGTTTTGCGATATATGCTTCCCAGCGAGGCATTTGTTTTAATGCACGGTAGTGTGCGCGCAGTTTTCGTAAATGTTTCATTGCCTGTTCGTATGCGCTCCGATTTTTTTGTTCGATGTAGTGCATAATGGTTTGGTGATACAAAGGAAGAACGAGCGAGCGATCGGCTTGTTCGACTGCTTTTACATGGAACGGGTGAATCATATCGACGTTTGCTTTTTCGAACATGTATAATTCAATGAGCTCTTTCCATTTTTGTTTATCAAACAAGTAGTCGATGTACGTATAAAAACTATATGGAAGCAATTTTTGAAGCAGTTGTTCGTATTTTTCATGTTGTTGATTTCCCGTTGCTGTGCTGTAGCGATGATACGCAAACAAAATCGCCTCTGTAAACCAATTTCGATGGCGGAAATCAATGGAGTTAAAATAGGTGTCGATGTTACTTTCGAGACGCTTGAACCATGTTGCCCCTCGCTGTATATTTTTTTTTGCAAACGACATTTCCATAAATTCAATCATATAATCTACTGCTAAATATGGGAACGGCTCAATAAGGCGATAAGCTCGCTCATCGTTTTCAAGTAAAAAAGCTAAATAAGAAGACGCAATAATAAAAGGTGTTCTTTTGGACGGTTCTTTTTGTACATTGATCTGTTCCATTACCCATGTACATTCTGTTTCACGGTCAAACTGACCCGTAAGTAGTCGACCCCATATGTCTTTATAGACGTCTGTGGCACATTCCATATACGAGCGCTCACAAAATAAAATGTGTCGCACGTATGGAATTGTTTCACGCAAAATCGCTTCATGCCCTTTTGTTCGAGGCTTTTTCGCTAATGTTTGTATAGCTTCATGAACCTTTTCGGCAAATTGTTTCATTTGTCGTTCTTGAATGATTGAAAAATATCCCGATTGTTGTTCTGGTATGTAAATGAGTTTTGTGAATGTAAACAATGAACCATGAAAATAATACAAATGATCTAAAAATGCCGCTTTCGACGTTGGTCGCTCGAACGTTTGGAAAAAGGAGTAAATCAGTTTTCGTACATGTTCTTCAGGTGCTAGAAAGCCGTGTCGAAACATTTTGTCATATTTCTTTTCAAACGATTGCCACCAACTTTCAACAATCGATCCTTTTCGTTCTATAGCTTCTTTTGGTTGTTGTTTCGTTGAAAGAGATTCTTTCTTTTGGGCACTTTGGTCGCTAATGGCTGCTTCTTTTTGTTCTTTCTTTTGTTTTTTATTTGGCTCTTTCCAGCGGCGAATAAAATCGCCTACCGTATCAATTTGGTTGTACGCATATAAAAATAAAGCTAAGTTATGGGCGCATATACCAACAGACGTGCATCCGCATAATGAACTAGAAATTTGTTTTAATTGAAAAGATGGTTCATATGTGTGTCCACGATCTGTTACTTTCCCTTTTAACACATTGTTTTCAATTGTAACGTTATATACATGTCCAGTGCGGTACAATTGCCATGCTCGTTTAATGACGTCACTATGTTTTTTATAAGGCAATAGCTTCATTAAGCGCTCAGCCGCTTTTGTCATCACTTCGGGCGATAACATTGTCTGCAACATATGCAAATTACTCCTTTTCGTTCATTTGTTCTCATTTTAGCATACCACCCTTTTATTTACAAATAGAACATATCCGACAGATTCCTTATTATACTAAATCAAGAACCTGTCTTTTTTCTCCCACAAACATTTTATTCATACAAATCAGTCGTATAAAAGGGATAAAAGTAGTAAAATGGTGTGTAGATTTCCAAAGATAGAAAGGGATTTAATGATAATGAAAACAAATCGCTTGATATGGTGGGGACTTGTGTTTATATGGTGTGCGTTAATTTACTATTTTACCGAGTCTCCGCTATTTATCGGAGAGCAAACGGCGCAATGGATCCGGTATTGGCTTGATTATTTTGGAATTGAAACGAACCACCCTGTGAGCGACGGGGTATTTTCATGGAATTTCATTATTCGAAAATGTGCGCATATGACGGTGTTTGGAACGTTTGCGTTTCTGGCGTGGAAAGCGACAGCTTCATATCGCTTCGCTTGGTTACTTACGCTTAGTTGTGCCGTGTTTGATGAATGGCACCAGTCGTTCCAACCAGAGCGAACGGCGCTATTTTCTGACGTGGTCATTGATATGATTGGGGCAACGATTGTTTTATGGATTGTTTGGAAAGGAAATAAGCGAGCATAGACACTCGCTTATTTGTTTATTTTTCGCCACTTCGCCCCTCTCCCTTTACCGATTGGTGTAACTTTTTTTGCTTCCTTCAACTCATTTAAAACGCGATTAATCGTTGTTTCACTAATGTCAGGGCAAGCGTGACGAATATCTTCTTTTGTGAAATATCCGACTTTGCCTTCAATAAAATCTTGAATGCGTTTTCGCTTATTTCCACGACTTATTTCTATATAGCCGACACGTTCTTCAAGTTTTTTATAGGCGGCAACAATAACTGATAAAAAGTAATGTAACCAAGGGAAAATGTCGTTTTTCCCTTCATGCCAGTGGATCGATGAGCGTTTGAGAACGTCGTAATATGTTTCTTTACTTTCTTCGATGAGCGTTTCTATACTAATATAACGGCCGACTTCGTATCCAAATTTGTATAATAAAAGAAGAGTTAATAAACGCGACATTCGTCCATTCCCATCGTGAAATCGATGAATGCAAAGGAAATCTAAAATGAAGGTTGCAATTGCGATTAACGGATGTATGGATAATAAAATTAACCAAATAAATAAAAATAATTAAAAATTTTTATAAAAA
>NZ_JBTZSY010000067.1:0-8810 GCF_054815885.1 Anoxybacillus sp. TBDG-1 | reverse complement strand
TTGCCTTGTAATTTTTTATAAATTGTATATAGAGTGTTATGGATTTTCACAAAAATATTTTAACAGTTACTAACCTCCTCTACATCAACATATGTTCGACTCCTTGGTGAAGGTCAGCAACCGAGTGGGCATCTGAGCCATACACGAGCGGAATACCGCGCTTGACTGCTTCTTTTACGACCCAATGAGGTGGATACGGCTCTAAACAGAGTGGTTTTACTGCACCAGCCCCGTTATAATCGAGTTCCAATTGCCGATTTTTCATTTCATCTAGAATACGTGTGATGATTTTGTTCTCATCATATTTACACGGGTATGCTCGATGAAACTTACGAACGAGCGTTATATGCCCGATACGTTTTGGTTTATATGGTCCTAAATCGGCAACAACAGAAGCGAGAACGGTGTTATAATACGCATCATACACTCGTTCAACTGAACTAAACGATGCAACGATATCCCCAAACATGTCTTCGCTATAATCGATACACATGTACTGATTGTCAATGTGCAAAAAATGAACAGATAAAATGCTATCGTCTAATTGTGAACCAATTTCATTTAAAAATTCCTTCGTTTTTTGTTCATATCCGACGATAAAGTCGACTTCTAATCCGATGCGGATACGAATATGTCTTTCGTACTGTTTTTTTAGTGATTGTAAAATTGATACGTACGATGCTAGCTGTTCTTCTTTCATCGCGCTATCTTGATAAGGGGTTGGATCTATAAATCCTTTCGGAAGCGGTGCGTGCTCGGTAAATGAAATATCTGTATAACCAAGCGAAATGGCTGTTTCGATGTATGCATGCAGCGCATCATCGCTTCCATGAGGACAAAACGGTGTGTGAATATGTCCGTCCCGCACATTGTTCACCTCTTTAGGCGCAAAGTTCGACAAAAATCACGTTTTTTAGGAAAAAAATTAAAATTTTTGCTCAAAAAATGTTGCTAACATGGTATCATAAAATCATTGAAAAGAAAATGCCTTCTCCATAAAAAAAGAAAGCTTGACAACAAGGAGGCCCATTATGGAATTTGTAGCGATTAGTACGCTCCTCGTCATCGGAGGACTAACATATACATATGTGTACCGAAAACGTTTATATAAACAAATCGATCAATTAGAACAATGGAAAATTTCTTTAATGAATCGCCCTGTACCCGAGGAACTGTCAAAAATTAAATCGTTAAATATGATGGGGGAAACAGAGCAGCTGTTTGAAAAATGGCGAAATGAATGGGACGATATCGTTGCAGTGCAACTGCCGAACATAGAAGAAAAGTTGTTTGATATTGAAGAAGCGGTTGTCAAATATCGGTTTATGAAAGCGAAAGAGGCGTTACATCAAACGGAGCAACAGCTAAAAGATATTGAAGGAAATATTCAACGCATTTTGTTAGAGTTACAAGAATTAGTCGGAAGTGAAGAAAAAAATCGAGAGGAAATGGAGCGATTCAAAGAGAAGTATCGCCAAATCAAAAAAGCGATGCTTACCCAGCGCCACACATTTGGTCGCACAGAAGCTGCGCTTGAAGCGCGACTAAATGCCCTTCATCAACAATTTCAAACATTTGAACAGTTAACAACAGAAGGGAATTATTTAGCGGCTCGTGAAGTCGTATTACTCATTCAAAACGAACTAAATGAATTAAATCGTTTTATGGAACATATTCCACTGTTGTTAAGCGATGCGCAAGTTGAAATTCCAGCACAACTTGACAATATTGTCGAGGGGTATCGTGAACTGTTAGAGAAGGGGTATGTGCTTGACCATCTCCCAGTTGACAAAGAAGTGGAAACCATCCGCGGAAAAGTATCCGAAGTGCTTACATTGTTAGAGAAGCTGGCTGTGGATGAAGCAGAAAAACTGCTTCGTGAAGCGCAAGAAGATGTGGATACGCTGTACGATTTGTTAGAAAAAGAAGTGTATGCAGAACGTTTCGTTCATGATGAAGCGGAAAAAATTGGGCAAACGCTGTACGAGTTAGAAGAAGAAACGAGAGAAACGCGTGATGAAACATTGTTCGTACAGCAAAGCTACCATTTATCGCAAAATGATCTTGATAAATATCGCCAAATTGAAAAACAAGTGCAACAGTTAACGAAACGATTTATGTTAATTCAAACGAAAATGATCGAAGAGCGTTTAGCTTATTCGCTTATTCGTGAAGAGTTAGAGGAAATTTTGGCACAAATTGCTACGGTGAAAGAAAAACATGTTCAATTTCGCGAACATTTATATGCATTGCGTAAAGATGAGTTAGCGGCACGTGAGAAGTTGACAGAAATGAAAAAACAATTGTCGGAAGCGATGCGACTTGTGAAAAAAAGCAAACTTCCTGGTTTGCCAGAACCTTATATGCTACAAGTAAGTGAGGCTCGTGAAAGTTTAACGCGTGTATCGCTTACGCTAGATGGAAAGCCGTTAAATATGGAAGCTGTTCATCAAGCGTTGGACGAAGCGATTATTTTTGTAGAAAATGTATGTGACCAAACAAAAGAAATGATTGAACAGGCTCGATTAGCAGAAAAAGTCATTCAATACGGCAACCGCTATCGCCGCCGTTTTCATGCGGTGAATGCGGGACTAAAAGAAGCGGAACAACTATTTCGACGATACGAATACGAACTCGCTTTACAAAAAGCTATTGCCGCGGTAGAGCAAGTGGAAGAAGGAGCATTTGAGCGCATTCGTGAGTGGTTAAAAGAAAGCGAGTGAAGGAATTTCCTTCACTCGTTTTTAACTTGCCTTTTTTTCGGTACGTGCAACATGATTTGTTTTGTTAAATAATAAACCAATCACCCCACCGATGAGCGCTGGTGTGAGCCATCCGATTCCTTGTTCAAAGAGCGGTAATGTTTTTTCGTATACATGTAAAACCGCTGATACGTCCAATCCTGCTGTTTTTAGTCCATCCACGATGCTAACAAGGGATGTGCCAACCATCGCTCCGATATAAACAGTTTGTTTGCCGCCAAAATAGTCATGTAAAAACGATAAAGCGACAAGAGTAATGGCTAACGGATAAATGATAATAAGCACAGGAATGGATAATGAAATAAGCTTTGTTAAACCGACGTTTGCAATTATCGCACTAAAGCCGCTCATCGCGATGACAAGTGTTCGATAAGAAAGTTTTGGCGAAATTTTCGAAAAATAACTTGCGCATGATGATAATAAACCGACAGACGTTGTTAAGCATGCTAGCATAATAATGACCGATAAAATGACTGTACCAGCTTGCCCGAATAAATAAGTGGCGGCTTGGCTAATAATTTCCCCACCGTTATCGCGATAACCGATCGCTTGTACGCTTGATGCACCGATGAAAGCGAGCGATAAATAAACGAGCGTCAATCCAGAAGCAGCAATGAAACCGGCTTGAATACAAAGTTTTGTTATTTGTTTTTTATTCGTTATTCCTTTTTGCTCAATCGCTTGAATGACAATAATGCCAAAAACGAGCGCTGCAATGGCATCCATCGTTAAATATCCATCAATAAATCCTTTGAATAATGGAGAATGTGCGTATGCATCTGTTGGTTTTTCGATCTCTCCCATAGGTGTCCACATACTTTTAATAAAAAACAAAGTAAGACCGATAAGTAGAAGTGGCGTTAACAACTTACCGATTCGGTCGACTAATTTTGACGGATTTAATGCTAGCCAAAGCGATACGCTAAAGTAAATTACTGTATACACTCCTAACACCATAGAACGATTGACCGTTTCAGGTAAAAATGGTGTTACTCCAATTTCGAACGATACAGTACCTGTCCGTGGTATTCCAAAAAACGGACCGATCGCTAAATACATGACAGCCGTGAAAATGACACCAAATACAGGGTGAACTCGGCTAGCTAATTGTTGTAAATCACTTCCTGTTCTTGCGATGGCACTTACGGCTAAAACAGGAAGTCCGACGCCAGTAATTAAAAAACCAGCGATGGCAATCCACATATTTTCCCCTGCCGCTTGTCCGAGAGCAGGAGGAAAAATCATATTGCCAGCACCAAAAAATAAAGCAAACAACATAAAACCGACAGCGATTAAATCTTTTTTCGACATGCTGATCCTCCTTTGTTGTCTCCGTACCAGCCTATATACTACCATATAAAATAAAAATTTTGTCGTTTTTATCAAAAGTTTCAATCTTTAAAATATTCTTTGATTATTCCTTTTTTGAATAAAGATGTGATAATATAAGAAGGCTGTTTGTATACGAATGTAATGGAGGCAAGGGCGATGATGTATTTAGATAATAGCGCCACAACAAAACCGTTTCCAGAAGTGCTACAATCTTTCGTAAAAGTAGCGACCGATTATTTCGGAAATCCGTCTTCACTACATGGATTAGGCATGCAAGCAGAGCGATTGCTCACGCAAGCAAGGGAGCAAATTGCCCATCTGCTCGAGGTGAAATCGTCAGAAGTGATTTTTACATCTGGAGGGACAGAAGGAAACAATTTAGCCATTAAAGGTGTGGCTTGGCAACATCAACAACGTGGTCGCCACATCATTACAACAGCGATTGAACATCCGTCTGTCATTGAAGCATGCAAACAGCTTGAACAATTCGGCTTTCAAGTTACATATGTGCCTGTTGACGAACGCGGTATCGTGTCGGTAGCACATATTGAACAAGCGTTGCGTGATGATACCATTCTTGTTTCTGTTATGCATGTAAATAACGAAGTAGGTTCTATTCAACCAATTGAACAGATTGGTGCAATGTTAAAAAAATATCCAAAAGCGTTGTTTCATGTTGATGGGGTACAAAGTGCGGCGAAACTGCCGCTTCATTTGAAACGTGGAAATGTTGATTTATACACGATGTCAGCTCATAAATTTCATGGGCTAAAAGGAGCAGGAGTTTTATATGTTCGCGAAGGCGTGCGTCTTTCGCCACTTTTATCAGGAGGAGCACAAGAAATGCAATTGCGTTCGGGAACAGAAAACGTAGCTGCGATTGTTGCGATGGCGAAAGCGTTACGATTATCTATGGAAAAGTATCGCGAAGCATATGCTCGACTCGAGGAAATGAAACGAGCGATCATCGGACGTTTACAAACGATTGAAGGCATTTTTGTCCACACGCCGTTAGAGCAATCTGCTCCACACATTATTCATTTTTCTTTAGAGGGAATCAAATCAGAGACGTTCGTTCACGAACTGGAAAAACAACATATGTATGTATCAACGACATCAGCTTGTTCGTCCCGTAAAAAAGCGCCAAGTAAAACGTTGTTAGCAATGGGAGTTGAGAAAACGCGGGCAGAGCGCTCCATTCGCATAAGTTTATCATATGAACAACAAATGGAGCACATTCCAATAATAGTTGAAGCTATTGAACGAGCATACGAACGATTAAAAATAGTAGCGAGGGGAACGAAATGACGTACGATCACATTGTAATTCGTTACGGTGAAATGTCGACAAAAGGAAAAAACCGTTTGCAATTTGTGAGGTGTTTAAAAAGAAATATAGCGAAAAAACTACAACATTTCCCTGATATTCAAATTGAAGCATTGCGTGATCGGATGTATATTCGCCTACATCATACACCACCGCAACCTGTCATTGAAAAATTGCAAGAAGTGTTCGGTATTCAATCGTTAAGTTTAGCGTTAAAAACGGAGAGCGATTTGGAAAAAATAAAAGAAGCGACACTTTTTTTTGTTAAACAATTTCCGCATGAAGGGAAAACGTTTAAAATATCGGCTAGAAGAGCGGATAAACAATTTCCGGTTACAACAAATGAATTAAACTATGAGCTTGGGAGTTGTGTGCTGAAAAACACAACGGGCTTAACGGTCGATGTTCACCATCCAGACATTGATATTCGTGTTGAAGTTCGAAAAGAAGGAACGTACATTACTGCATATGACGTACCAGGAGCGGGCGGTTTGCCTGTTGGAACAAGTGGGAAAGCGATGCTCATGCTTTCTGGTGGAATTGATAGCCCTGTAGCGGGATATTTGGCAATGAAACGTGGCTTGCAAATTGAAGCTGTTCACTTTTTTAGCCCGCCGTTTACAAGTGAACGAGCAAAGCAAAAAGTCATTGACTTAGCACAACGTTTGACGGAATTTGGCGGAACGATTCGTCTTCATATTGTGCCGTTTACCGAGTTGCAACAAGCCATTTATAAGCAGGTGCCAGAAAACTGTTCCCTCATTTCCACTCGTCGTGCGATGTTGCGCATTACAGATGAAATTCGCAAAAAGGAAAATGGACTAGCGATCGTGACGGGAGAAAGTTTAGGACAAGTAGCTAGCCAAACACTTGAGAGCATGGTTGTTGTCAACGACGTAACAACGACACCAATTCTTCGGCCACTTATTTCAATGGATAAAACAGAAATTATTGCAATTGCTGAACGAATTGGGACACATCATATTTCCATTCGTCCATATGAAGATTGTTGTACAATTTTTACTCCAAAAGCACCGAAAACGAAACCGAAAAAAGAGAAAATCATTCAATATGAACAGTTTTTACCTTTAGACGAAATGATTGCGGAGACGGTTGCTCGCGTCGAAACGATTACGTTGAAACCAGATCAACCATTGGATGAGCTCTTTTAGATGACGTATGAAGTCCATTCGTTTTGCACAACATATAGATGCGAGGGGGTGAAAACGAATGGCAAATCGAAATCGATTGCTCGTCCCTGGTGTGCAACAAGCGATTGACCAAATGAAATACGAGATCGCTCAAGAATTTGGTGTGCAGTTAGGTCCAGATGCAACTGCACGAGCAAACGGTTCTGTTGGTGGGGAGATTACAAAACGTCTCGTGAAAATGGCAGAACAACAACTAAGTAGTCAAAATAAATAATAAACAAAACTCGGTAGCGCGTTCTACCGAGTTTTTTGTCTTTTAAAAATTTTTAGAAAAGTTATACAAAACGATTCGATTTTTTTGTATAATTTTCTTGTATCATATAGTTAAGGGGGAGAGGGAAATGAATTTAATCGCACCAGAAAAGTATAATTTGACAAGTGAATTTGAAAAGTATGCAGATGATCCGAACCGAATCGCTTTAATATGGGAAAGTGAAGCAGGAGAAACAAAAGAGCTTACATATGTTGAATTGATGAAACAGGCGAATAAAATTGCAAACGCTTTCGTTAGTTGTGGGTTACAAAAAGGGGATAAAGTGCTCATTATGCTCCCACGTTTGTTAGAAGCGTATGCAGTATATATTGGAGCATTGAAAGCAGGACTTGTCGTTATTCCGAGCTCTGAAATGTTGCGCACAAAAGATTTACAATATCGCATTTCTCATGGGGAAGTGAAAGGAGTTGTTGCGTATTTTCCATATATTGAACAATTTTCTTCAATTGAAGGTATGGAAAATATCGTTTCTTTTACTGTTGGCGGTTCGACTGAGCGCTGGCTCGATTTGCATGACGAAATGGTAAAGCAAAGCGATACATTCATGGCTGTAGAAACGTCGCGAGAGGATATGGCATTTTTATCGTATACATCAGGAACGACCGGAAATCCGAAAGGGGTTGTTCATACGCACGCTTGGGCATATGCCCATTTACGAACAGCAGCAAAAAATTGGCTTTGTATTGAAGAAGGAAACCTTGTTTGGGCAACGGCGAGCCCTGGATGGCAGAAGTGGGTGTGGAGTCCATTTCTATCGACTCTTGGCTCTGGAGCGACAGGGTTTGTGTACTACGGTCGGTTTGAGCCAGAGAAATATTTACAGTTATTAGAGAAATATAACATTAACGTGCTTTGTTGCACACCGACAGAATATCGTCTCATGGCTAAAGTTCCAACAATTTCCCAATATAAATTACCGCATTTGCATAGTGCTGTATCTGCTGGCGAACCGTTGAATCGTGAAGTGATCGATACGTTTGAGCGTTATTTTGGCGTTCAAGTTCGCGATGGATATGGACAGACAGAAAACACGTTGCTTGTTGGAGTGATGAAAGGAATGAAAGTGAAGCCAGGATCTATGGGCAAACCGACACCGGGCAATCGTGTTGAAATTATTAACGAATTTGGTGAACCGTGTGCGGTTGGTGAAGTCGGAGATATTGCTGTTCATGTTGAAACGCCAGCTTTGTTTAAATGTTACTATAAGGATCCAGAACGAACAGCGATGCAATTCCGTGGTGAATATTACATTACCGGCGATAAAGCGAAAAGAGATGAAGAAGGGTATTTTTGGTTTGAAGGCCGTGGCGATGATATTATTATTAGCTCAGGATATACGATTGGTCCGTTTGAGGTAGAAGATGCGCTAGTAAAACATCCATTTGTGAAAGAATGTGCCGTTGTCGCAAGCCCAGATGAAATTCGTGGTCATGTTGTGAAAGCATTTATTGTGTTGCGAGAAGGTGTTGATAAAGATGATCCTAATTTAATTCCGCAACTTCAAGAACATGTGAAACAACTAACGGCGCCATATAAATATCCGCGCAAAATTGAATTTGTCGACGATTTGCCAAAAACGACCTCTGGGAAAATTCGTCGCGTTGAATTGCGCGAGCGCGAAATGAGAGCGGTACAAAAATAACATGTTCCGCTCCGATTCATTCGGAGCGGAAAAAAAGCTTGACGAATAAAAAAATTTTGTGTAATATTCTTTTAGAATTTTCTTAAAATTAAGAAATATTTTTTATCTCTCGTTTTGATAACGCTTACATTTTTGTATTTTCGTTATGTAAAGTCATAAACATATGAAAATGTCCATAAAGTGTTATCAAAAGAGAAAAACAAAGGGGGGTTAGTAACTGTTAAAATATTTTTGTAAAAATCCATAAAACTCTATATACAATT
>NZ_JBTZSY010000066.1:0-9155 GCF_054815885.1 Anoxybacillus sp. TBDG-1 | reverse complement strand
GATGGGTTCGGTACGTATCCAAAATACACGCAAGCCACCCATGCCCTTTGTCACGTCCACCATTTGCGTGAGTTAAAAGGATTCATCGAACAAGGGCATACGTGGGCGATGCGCATGACCACGTTTCTGTTAGCCGCCAAGCAAGCCGTCGAAGCCCATCACGGTGCACTTTCCGAAGAAGAAGCGAGACGGTGGGAACGAGTGTATGATCGCATCCTAGAAAGAGCACAACACCGATTGGAAGCGAAGACGCCTCTTCCGAAAAAAGCACTCGCTTTTGTTCGACGCCTTCAAAAACGAAAGGAAGAAGCACTGCGTTTCTTACGTGAAGTACATGTTCCCTTTGATAACAACCAAGCCGAACGCGATCTTCGCATGGTTAAAGTCAAAGAGAACATTTCGGGTACGTTTCGCGAAGAAACATTCGCCCAGTCTTTTTGTATCACAAGAAGCATCGTTTCCACACTCGCGAAACACGAAAAAAACGTGTGGGACTCGTTATGTCTTCTGTTGACGGGCGACACGCTCGATCGTGTTCTTTCTATCACTTAGGGCATTTTCTATCACGGAGATGCCCTATTTGTGTTGCGCTTTTTTACATACTACTATCGGGGTGAATAGTTACCTTCTTTACTTTAAAAGTGATCAGAATATTTTTAGAAATTCAGGCAATATCCGCTATGCGCCATGCACGAAAAGCAGTCGTTACTGTTTCGATTGACAAAGTTGACTTTATTTCTTCTGCAAAAGTAGGTGACATTTTAAAGCTCGAAGCATTCGTCTACTCGACCGGCCGCACATCCATGAAAGTATTCGTCAAAGTCGAAACGGAAGATTTATTTACAGGCGAGCATCACTTAACAACCACATGCTTTTTAACGATGGTCGCCATCGATCAAAACAAAAAACCGACGCCTGTTCCAAAAGTCATCATTAGCGAACAAGAGGAACAAATTGTACAACTACATCAGCAAAACAAACGAATCAACAAGGCATAGATATTTACACGAAAAAACCACACGCCCGATTACATATATCATAATCTATGGCGTGTGGTTTTTTCATTCCTTCTAAGCTTTACTCCACCGTTACTGACTTCGCTAAGTTGCGCGGTTTGTCGACGTCGCAGCCACGGTGTAAGGCTGCATAGTAAGCAATTAATTGCAATGGTACGACAGATGCAAGCGGTGTAAGCATCGGATGAACGGCTGGGATGACGAAACGGTCGTCCTCCATGTCTAATCCTTTCATTGAGATCATGCACGGATTAGCGCCGCGAGCGACAACTTCCTTGACGTTACCGCGAATGCTTAAGTTCACATGTTCTTGTGTCGCTAATGCGATCACTGGTGTGCCATTTTCAATTAAAGCGATCGTACCGTGCTTTAATTCTCCACCCGCAAAGCCTTCTGCTTGAATATAAGAAATTTCCTTTAACTTTAATGCGCCTTCTAATACGACATAATAGTCAACTGCACGACCGATAAAGAAGCAGTTGCGTGTTGTCGCTAAATATTCGCGGGCGATTTGTTCCATTTCATGCTTTGCATCGCAAAGTGTTTCCATCGCATTTGCAACAATGCCGAGTTCTTTTGTGACGTCAACATTCAACTCGATGCCTTTTGCTTTTGCAGCAACCGCTGCTAACATCGCAAGCACCGCAATTTGTGCTGTATATGCTTTCGTTGATGCAACAGCGATTTCTGGTCCAGCGTGAAGAAGAAGCGTATAATCTGCTTCGCGCGATAATGTCGAGCCTGGCACGTTCGTAATCGTTAATGATTTATGACCAAGCTCTTTCGTACGTACAAGCACCGCACGGCTGTCCGCTGTTTCCCCACTTTGTGAAATATAAATAAATAGCGGTTTTTCTGATAAAAGCGGCATGTTGTACGAAAATTCGCTTGCGATATGCACTTCGACAGGGATTTTCGCCCAGTTCTCGATCAATTGTTTACCGACTAAACCAGCATGATAGCTCGTGCCGCATGCGACGATATATAAGCGATCCGCTTCTTTGACTGCTTGAACGATGTTTTCGTCAATCGCTAATTCACCTTGTTCATTGCGGTATTTTTCAATCAAACGGCGAATGACGAGCGGTTGTTCGTCAATTTCTTTTAACATGTAGTAAGGATACGTTCCTTTTTCAATGTCGCTTGCATCCAATTCCGCCACATATGGTGCGCGCTCTACGACTTCACCATTTAACTTTTTAATCGTTACACTTTCTTTTGTGACAATGACGATTTCTTTATCCATTAACTCGACGTATTCGTTTGTCACTTGCAACATCGCTAATGCGTCGCTTGCGACAACATTAAATCCTTTGCCTAATCCAGCTAAAAGCGGGCTTTTATTTTTCGCCGCGTAAATGACGCCATCATTTTCTGCATCAATTAAAGCGATCGCATATGAACCTTTCAAGAGCGAAAGCGTCTTACGAAACGCTTCTTCTACCGATAATCCTTCGTTTACAAACGTTTCAATTAACTGAACAATGACTTCTGTATCTGTATCACTTTTAAACGACACGTGCGCTAAATAATCACGTTTTAACAACTCATAGTTTTCAATTACCCCATTATGCACAAGGGTAAAGCGGCCAGATGCGCTTTGGTGTGGATGAGCATTGACGCGGTTTGGCGCGCCATGTGTCGCCCAACGTGTATGACCGATGCCAAGCGGCGCGTCTACATCTTCTGCGACAATGGCACGTAAGTCAGCAATCCGACCTTTTTCTTTAAACACATGGACACCTGTACCGTTCAATAACGCAATCCCTGCAGAGTCGTATCCACGATACTCTAATTTCTCTAATCCGTACAATAAAATTTCTTTTGATGGTTGTTCACCAATATAACCAACAATTCCGCACATAACAAATCCTCCCTAATAATAGGGGCAAGAAGGGGCTCTTGCCCCTTGAGTCATATGTGCGATGAACGTTCTTTCCTTTGTGCAAAGAGTCGCCTCTTTGTTTTAAGAAAGAACTTGCGGCCGTCATCGCTTCAGCCGGGAGGCATCCGCCGAACACTCGATAAACCTCCTCCTCGTCAACTAAGCTTTTTTCCGTCCAAGCTTAGTCCAGGCGCTTTAATAACTGTTGTTTTCCGCTACCCTCCTTTCATGTAAGATGTCAAACAACAATAGTTTACAACAACAAAGAAGCAAACGTCAATGTGTATCGCTTACCCCCCTGTATAAACAAAATATGCATAAATGGAATAAACCGTTCCATTTATGCATATCGTTTACCGAAAACATTATTGTGCGCCAAAGCGCTCACGAATAACAGCTGCAATTCGCTCGACGTATTGATCACAAAGTTCATTTGTCGGCGCTTCTGCCATGACGCGAACGAGCGGTTCCGTACCAGACGGACGAACGAGAATACGACCGTTTCCAGCCATTTCTTCTTCTACCTCACGAATGACGCGTTGCACTTCTTCGCTTGCGATTGCTTCATGTTTATCCGTTACTTTTACGTTCACTAACTTTTGTGGGTATTTTTTCATTTCCCCCGCTAACTCAGAAAGCGGCTTTTTCGTTACTTTCATAATGTTGACAAGCTGTAGCGCTGTCAACAACCCATCCCCTGTCGTGTTGTAATCAAGGAAAATAATATGCCCTGATTGTTCTCCACCTAAATTGTAGCCGTTCTTTTTCATTTCTTCGACGACATAACGGTCACCAACGGCTGTTTGCACACTTTTGATCCCTTGCGCTTCAAGCGCTTTATAAAAGCCAAGGTTGCTCATGACGGTTGAGACGACCGTTTGATGTTTCAAACGCCCTTGTTCATGTAAATATTTTGCGCAAATGTACATAATTTGGTCACCGTCAACAATTTCACCGTTTTCATCAACCGCAATTAATCGGTCGCCATCACCATCAAACGCTAATCCTACATCTGCTCCTTTTTCCTTCACAAATGCAACTAACGCCTCCGGATGTGTTGAACCGACACCGTCGTTAATATTTAACCCGTTCGGTGATGCTCCCATTGTCGACACATCGGCATCTAAATCGGCAAATAAATGCGTCGCTAACGACGATGTCGCACCGTGCGCGCAATCAAGCGCGACATGAATACCGGAAAAATCTTCGTCCACCGTTTGCTTTAAATATTGTAAATATTTTTGTCCACCTTCAAAATAGTCGTTTACTTGCCCTAAATCTTTGCCGATTGGACGTGGCAACGTATCTTCTTCGCTATCGAGAAGAGCTTCGATTTCTTGTTCTTGTTCATCAGACAGCTTAAAGCCATCTGGACCAAAAAACTTAATGCCGTTATCTTGAACAGGGTTATGCGAAGCGGAGATCATGACCCCCGCTTGCGCCCCTAACACTTTTGTTAAATATGCTACACCTGGTGTAGAAATCACGCCAAGGCGCATCACTTCTGCTCCGATGGAGAGCAGTCCAGCTACAAACGCCCCTTCAAGCATATGACCAGAGATGCGCGTATCGCGCCCAATTAATACTTTTGGACGTTCTTTATCTTTCGTTAATACGTAACCGCCAAAACGGCCAATTTTAAAAGCTAATTCTGGTGTTAATTCACTATTGGCAATCCCTCGAACACCGTCTGTTCCGAAATACTTACCCATGCTATCGCTCCTTTTATCATGACTCATTTCTTGTAATACGAATGGTTGCTTCTTTTTGCGGTAGTTTCCATCGAACGTTTTGAGGTCCATTGACTTCAATTGGCACATTATGCTCACCAATGCCTAATTCACTAACGTTTAAGTATACCTCAATATCCTGCAACTGAATAGCATTGAGTACACGTTGAGCTCCTAAAGCCGTGAGCGTCATATTTTGATCGATAGGATTTATAAATTCAGCCTTGTATGCATCGTTTAGTCCAATGATTTCAATCGGAACATTATAAAACGTTCTCTCTTTTTCTTGTTCCACTTCAATTAAAATTGTAACTTTCGCTGGGTCTACAGCTTTTACTCCTTTTGGAACAGGTACATCGACTTGTAAAGTCGTATTGCTTGTAATACCGCTTAAATCAATTTCCACGCCAGTAATAAATTCGATTTCATCGATTTTTGCCTTTGGTCCAAAAATCGTTACCTCACTCGGAATGACTTCCATTTTGACGATGCTTAATCCTTCTCGTAACGTTCCTTTTCGTTCGATTTTTAGAGGAACGGTTTTGCTTGGGCTTTTAATCGGTACGGTAATATCGACAATAGATGGTTCCACATCGAGCGGTAATACATTTCCTTCTTTATCATACACCGTCACTTTCGATTCTCGTTCAATCGTTTCTTCGACTCCTTTTAAATCGACGCGTGCCTTTACTAATGCCACTTTATCAATTAATGTTTTTGCTCCCGTCACTTTCACAATATTTGGCTTAACAATTGGTTGTTCCGGTGAATAACCATCTGCAATTTGCGATTTATTAATAAAGTCGACTTCCACCGGAAAGTCTTTTGACACTCGTTCATCAATAGTCACAGTAATTGTCGCTGGATCAATGCTGACGCGTAACTTTTCAGAAATATTTCGGTATTTCAAAGGGACGGTATGCGTACCAATTGGTAATTTAGATAAATCAACGTACACTTCAAAATCTCGTTGCAGCTTCGTCGGCTTGACGATGCTTTTTGGTCCTTCAAGCATGACGTTGACCGATTGAGGAATGCCAGAAACAACAAGGTTTTCTTGATCGTAATAAGCTACGACTGGGACGTCCGTCACCGTTTCAACATCCGTTTGCCCAACCGTATTTCGTGACGTACTATTAGACTGTGTTTCAATATTAACTGAAACGTAAATCATAAGCGCTAACAATAAAGAAAAAATGCGTATAAACCACGGGCTATTCATCCATTTATCCACTTTTTTTCGCCCTCCACTGCCAACGAGATGAAGAAGTCGTTTTCGGTTGAATGAGCTCTTTCGTCAGCAATTCTCGTAATACATCTAATTTTAAATCGCGATAAAGCTCCCCATTTTTCGTAACAGAAATCGCTCCCGTTTCTTCAGATACAACGACAGTAATACTGTCTGTCACTTCACTAATACCTAATGCCGCGCGATGCCGTGTGCCGAGCTCTTTAGAAATAAATGGACTTTCTGATAGCGGCAAGTAACAAGATGCCGCAGCAATTTGATTTTTTTGAATAATGACAGCTCCATCGTGAAGTGGTGTATTTGGAATAAAAATGTTAATGAGCAACTCTGATGAAACATGTGCGTGTAATGGAATGCCGGTTTCAATATAATCGCCCATTCCTGTTTCTCGTTCAATGGAAATAAGAGCTCCGATCCGTCGTTTTGCCATATACTCTATTGCCTTTACAATTGCTTCAATCATATGCGTTTGTTCTTCCTCTTCAGGGGTCGTACTTCTTGAAAACAGTTTTCCTCTTCCTAGTTGTTCAAGTGCTCGACGTAATTCGGGCTGGAAAATGATAATGATAGCTAAAAAACCCCATGTAATTGCTTGGTCCATTAACCATTGTAACGTGCTTAATCCAATGAAGCTACTTACAATTCGGACAAGAATAATGACAATAATCCCTTTAAGCAGTTGCACCGCTTTCGTGCCGCGCACAACCATAATGAGCTTATAAATGACAAACCAAACGACAAGAATGTCTACAAACTTAATGAGGTAATTCACAAATGTTGGGAGCTCTCCAAATGGCATTTTTACACTTCCTTCACTCATTCTAATTGCTCTCACATGTAAAAAAGCCATCAATATGGATGGCTATTTCGTTAATGTTTTGGCGATATTGTAACCGACTCTTTTTATATTATACCAAATCCAATCAAATACTTCATTAACTTCTTCAATTTGTCCAGTTACTTCACCAGCAGAAGCTAAATATTTATGACCGTTAATGACGGTAACATTGCCATGCACTTCTCCTTCAATTTTAATATCGCCGTTTCGAACAACGATATCACCTTCCACGACTTTCCCTTCTGGCACAATGACGGTATGGTTTTGGACAATTAAATGTTCTTGCTTAGAAAATGAAAATTCATTATCCTCTTGCCAAACTGCCCATAAGCTGCTCGTGCTTAATAGGAGAAATAATGATGCAGCCGTTAAAAACGGATGATGGGTAAGCCATCGTTTCCAACGTACACGCCGTTTTTCACGAGGTAAATTGTACATGACTTTTTTAATAAAATCGTCTGAAGGGGTGAAGTGAGAAACATTTTCGACAAACGCCACTGTTTTTTCCAATGCATAAAAATGTTCTCGGCATGCTTCACATTGTTGAATATGTCTACGTAATTGTTGCTCTTCTTCTTTTTGAATATCTCCGTCTAGGTAGTCATGCATCCATTGAACAATTTTTTTAGAGCATGGCATCTGTTCTCACTCCTTCTTAATCATAAATGGTCTAAATGTTTGCGCAATGCTTCACGACCACGATGAATGCGCGTTTTTACCGTGCCAATCGGCAAGTGTAAAATATCACTAATTTCTTGTAGCGATAATTCATCAATATATTTTAGGACGATGACGGTGCGATATTTTTCCGGTAGTTTTAAAATCGCTTCTTGTACCATTTG
This sequence comes from Anoxybacillus sp. TBDG-1, assembly GCF_054815885.1. Classification (NCBI taxonomy): domain Bacteria; kingdom Bacillati; phylum Bacillota; class Bacilli; order Caryophanales; family Anoxybacillaceae; genus Anoxybacillus; species Anoxybacillus sp. TBDG-1. The sequence goes on along the minus strand of NZ_JBTZSY010000066.1, from coordinate 1,595 downwards.
TTGTAACTCTAAACTTTCTAACGCATCTTCCGGGGAAGTTCCTTCATCTGCGAGCTGGGAATACATCGTTAGCCCGTCTGTTCCTGATACTTCCGCATCTAAATAAATATCTGGCTTTTTTTTACGCATGCGATCAATCGATAAATTTGTTGCAATACGATATAGCCAAGAAGAAAACTTCATTGTCGGATCGTATGTATGAATGTTAACATACGCCCGAATAAACGCTTCTTGGGCAGCATCCTCTGCCTCGTGACGATTTCCTAACATCCGATAGCATAGTTGATAAATTTTATCTTTGTACATCTCAACAATATCTGCAAAAGCACTTTGATCTCCTTTTTTTACCGCTTTAATGCGTTGCCTAATAAACATGTCCATTCAATATTTACCTCCACATGGGGGCTACTATTTTATACGAATAACATAAAGCAAAGTTCCATAAATCGCAACGAATATGTTAATTTTTTTAAAAAAATCGAGAGGGGGCATCATGCCACCTCTCATGCGAGCTTCTCACCAAACAACGATCCCATTAAAGCAACAGCGGTTGCAGCCGTTTTATTTCGTTCATCTAAAATAGGATTTACTTCAACAAACTCTGCTGACGTAATAATTTGTGCTTCAGCTAACATTTCCATCGCTAAGTGGCTTTCACGATACGTCAGTCCACCGATTACAGGTGTTCCAACTCCCGGTGCATCGTGTGGATCAAGTCCATCTAAGTCAAGAGACAAATGTACACCGTCTGTTCGTTCTTTTAAATACGCAATCGTTTCTTCCATCACTTTCGTCATACCTAGACGATCAACCTCATGCATTGTATATATTTTAATTCCTTTTTCTTTAATTAATTGTTTTTCGCCTTCATCAAGTGAACGAGCACCGATGATCACAATATTTTCTGGTTTCACTTTTGGGCTATATCCACCAATCATCGTTAAAGCTGGATGACCAAGTCCTAAACTTGCTGCAAGCGGCATACCATGAATATTCCCCGAAGGCGAAGTTTCTTCCGTGTTCAAATCTCCATGCGCATCATACCAAATGACGCCTAAATTTTTGTAATGTTTAGCCACTCCTGCAAGTGTCCCAATCGCAATACTATGATCACCACCGAGAACAAGTGGAAAGCGACCTCTTGTTACAACTTCATCCACTATAGCAGCTAGCTTTTCATTTGCTTCAGCAACCGCTTTCAAATTTCGTAATTTTGGACTTGTCACATCTTGAACGCGCTCAGCGCGACCAATTTGAATATCGCCTAAATCTTCAATATCATGATTTAAGTTTTCCAAACGCTCCACTACACCCGCGTAGCGAATGGCACTTGGTCCCATATCAACGCCACGACGTGTTTGTCCTAAGTCCATTGGCACACCAATAATCGAGATGTTCATCTTGATCTCCTCCCCTTGCTGTATCTAATGTTTATTGTACATGAGGAGAAACAGTTGGCTCAACTCGACAACTTTTTGAATATTTATTCTATAATAAAAAGAAAAAAACCTTAGGCAGTACCTAAGGTTTCTAATATCTATGGAGCCTATCGGGATCGAACCGATGACCTCCTGCGTGCAAAGCAGGCGCTCTCC
>NZ_JBTZSY010000065.1:0-9744 GCF_054815885.1 Anoxybacillus sp. TBDG-1 | reverse complement strand
TCACGAGGAAAGTGAACTTTTTCTTGACGTCCTACTTTTTCAACACTTTGAAAGCACTTGCCTTTTAAGGCAAGTGCTTTGATTCAATCTATGTAAATTGCCGTGCACCTTCCGTCGACTAGCTGCCATAAACGTTACTAGAGTAGTTAGCTCAGTTCAGGCACCCCTGCGGCACATGGGAGCGTCCGCTTACTGCTGCTTCCTTCCGGACCTGACAGGGTTCACGGATTCCCATTGCGCAGGACCCAAACGTCAACACCACTTACTCTAGGCAGACTCTACAGCAAACTAACCTAAAGAAGGAATTCAGCCTCGCTAGAGCGGATTGCGAGTACAGGGCACCGCTACCTCCCCGCTTAGCACGGCAATGCGTTATCACTAACGCAAGTATAAGTATATCTCTTTTTCATACAAATTGCAATGACTATACAATGGAATTTAATTGGAATTCAAACTACTTTTTTCTACCTTCTTTCGTTGACGTAAACGTCGGAAAAATTCACTTAGCATTTCTCCACATTGCTCAGCTAATACCCCACTAACGACCTCCACTTGGTGATTAAACCGTGGTTCTTGTAATAAATTCATTAATGTTCCGGCACATCCTCCTTTTGGATCGCTCGCCCCAAACACAACTCGTTTTATCCGAGAAAGAACAATGGCTCCTGCACACATCGCACAAGGTTCTAACGTCACATACAACGTTGCTTGTTCTAGTCGCCACGTCCCTAGTTTTTTACATGCTTCATCAATAGCTAAAAGCTCCGCATGAGCAATCGACCGTTGATCTCGTTCACGCAAATTGTGCGCTCGTGCAATGACTTCATCATAATGTACAATAATGGCTCCAATGGGCACTTCCCCAATTTCCTCTGCCTTTTTGGCTTCTTCAATTGCTAAATGCATGTAATACTCATCATTTTTCATCTTTTGAAACTCCCGTGCTTTTTTATCATCTATAAAAGTATATCAAAACAAAAAAGCAACATACAGACTAATCATTTTATGTTAAAATAAATTTTGTCTGTCTACACAGACGGTTTCACCTAAAGGAGGTTACACAATGTCCCGCGTGCCCTTTATTACTGTGGAAGGCCCAATCGGTGTTGGAAAAACATCATTAGCCAAGGTCATTTCAGACTATTTTCAATATGAATTGTTAAAAGAAATTGTTGATGAAAATCCCTTTTTGGGTAAATTTTACGAAAACATTGAAGAGTGGAGCTTCCAAACGGAGATGTTTTTTCTATGCAACCGTTACAAACAACTAGAAGATGTCGAAAAAAAGTTTTTAAGCAATGGGAAACCGGTTGTAGCTGACTATCATGTTTTCAAAAACTTAATATTTGCTAAGCAAACGTTAAAAGGAAAGCAATACGAAAAGTATGTACGAATTTATGACATTTTAACAAACGATATGCCAAAACCAAATGTCGTCATTTATTTACACGCTTCATTACACACGTTGTTAGAGCGTATAGCTATGCGTGGCCGCGAATTCGAAAAAAACATTGACCCGAACTATTTACAACAACTATCTCACGCTTATGAACAAGCAATGGAACAATTTGAACAAGCCCATCCTCACATTCCTGTATTGCGATTTAACGGCGATGAACTCGATTTCGTTCATCGTGATCAAGATCGATTTTATATTTTAAGTGAACTACAATCTGTTCTTAAAAGGAGCTTAGAACAATGAACTTACGAGAAAAATACCATATTCCAAGCGATGCTGTTATTACCATTGCTGGAACGGTCGGTGTAGGAAAGTCGACGATGACAAAAGCGTTAGCTGATGCACTTCAATTCCGCACTTCTTTTGAAAAAGTAGACACAAACCCGTATTTAGATAAATTTTATGCCGATTTTAAACGTTGGAGTTTTCATCTTCAAATTTATTTTCTCGCCGAGCGATTCAAAGAACAAAAACGTATTTTCGAATATGGGGGAGGATTTGTCCAAGATCGTTCCATTTATGAAGATACAGGCATTTTTGCAAAAATGCATTTTGAAAAAGGAACGATGTCGAAAGTCGACTATGAAACGTATACGAATTTGTTTGAAGCGATGGTTATGACACCATATTTTCCTCATCCTGATTTGCTTATTTATTTAGAAGGAAGTTTTGAGGAAATTATTAAACGTATTCGTGAGCGCGGTCGCCCGATGGAGCAACAAACACCGATTGAATATTGGAAAGAGATGTATGAAAGATATGAAAGATGGATTAATAGCTTTAACGCTTGTCCTGTTTTGCGTATTAACATCAATGAATATGATATTATCAGTGATGCTCAATCAATCGAACCGATTGTCGCAAAAATTGGGTATATGATTGAACAATATCGTGAGTTAAAAAAATAAGGATGCCCCAAACTAGGCATCCTTTTTTTGCATAAAACAAAAATTCGTTACACATTGTAACGAATTATTTCAATAAACAATCTCCATTTTATGCGCTGTGGTTTGTAAACACCGAAATGATGGCGGAGGAGGAGGGATTCGAACCCCCGCGCGCCTTTCGACGCCTCTCGGTTTTCAAGACCGACCCCTTCAGCCAGACTTGGGTACTCCTCCGTATCGACATGTATTAATCTATCATAATTATTATCCCATGTCAATATCTTTTATATGAGAAAGGGGAGCAACTTCTCCCCCTATGAAATCACTTCTTTTCCTCCCATGTACGGTCGAAGTACTTCTGGAATGACGACCGTTCCATCTTCTTGTTGGTAATTCTCCAAAATCGCCGCCACTGTTCGTCCGATGGCTAAACCAGATCCATTTAACGTATGCACATGTTCCGGTTTCGCCTTTGGATCACGGCGGAAACGAATATTTGCGCGACGAGCTTGAAACGCTTCAAAATTGCTGCAAGAAGAAATCTCCCGGTATGTTCCATAACTTGGTAACCATACTTCAATGTCATATTTTTTTGCTGCAGTAAAACCTAAATCAGCTGTACACATGCTCATCACACGATACGGCAAACCTAGTAGTTGTAAAATACGTTCTGCATCATTCGTTAACTTTTCAAGTTCTTCATAAGAATCTTCTGGTTTTACAAATTTAACAAGCTCTACTTTATTGAACTGATGTTGACGAATTAACCCGCGCGTATCTCTTCCTGCTGATCCCGCTTCTGAACGGAAACATGCACTATAAGCAGCATATTTAATCGGCAAATCGTCCGCTGATAAAATTTCATCACGATGTAAGTTAGTCACAGGAACTTCTGCTGTCGGAATTAAAAAGTAATCTTCACTCTCGATACGGAACGCATCTTCCTCAAACTTCGGAAGCTGTCCTGTTCCCGTCATGCTTGCTCGATTCACAATGTACGGTGGTAAAACTTCTTCATATCCGTGTTGTTCCACATGTACGTCTAACATAAAGTTAATTAACGCACGTTCCAATCGTGCTCCGAGACCTTTATAAAACACAAATCGACTTCCTGTTACCTTCGCTGCCCGTTCAAAGTCTAAAATACCAAGTTGATCAGCAATTTCCCAATGTGGCTTCGGTTCAAAAGAAAACGAACGCGGTTCACCCCATTTACGAATTTCTACATTATCATCTTCTGATTCACCAATTGGAACAGATTCATGCGGAACATTTGGAATCGATAAAAGTAACGTTTCAAGCTGTTGTTCCACTTCCCGCAATTCATCGTCAAGCACTTTAATGTGATCGCCAACTTGGCGCATTTCAGCAATGAGATGATCTGCGTCTTTTTTTTCGCGCTTTAATAAAGCAATTTGTTGCGACACATCGTTTCGCTTATTTTTTAATTCTTCCGCTTGTGCAATTAGTTCTCGACGACGACGATCGAGCTGCTCAAATCGTTCAAAATCCGCTAAATCCTCACCACGATGTTGAAGCTTTTGTTTTACTTCTTTAAAATGGGTACGTAAAAATTTTAAGTCTAACATCAACATGCCTCCCTTTATTTTGATTAATGAAATAAAAAACTCTCGTCCCAAAAGAAAGGGACGAGAGTGCTCCCGCGTTGCCACCCTAGTTGAAGACATACGTCTTCCACTCGAGAGATATAACGGTTCTCACCGGAAATGCCTACTAACTTCACGCGTTCAGCATTTCGCTCCAGGATGGATTCACAAGTCATTCCTGCCGATTCACACCAACCATCGGCTCTCTGAAAGGAAGAGGGCTTGCTACTAGTTCCTGTCATCGCTTTTTGTTCATATCATTTTCTTGGAAATAATGTACTATAAGTTTAAACAAAATGCAACCTGTCTATTCTTTCGCTTCTTTAACCATGTTTATAAAGTATTGCGTCATACGATGGTCATCTGTTAATTCTGGATGAAACGAACATCCTAAAAACTGTCCTTGTCTTGCCGCGACGATGCGACCTTCATACGTCGCAAGCACATCAACATCGGCCCCTACAGATACAATGTGCGGAGCTCGAATAAATACACCAATAAAATCGTCCGCAACACCTTTAATCGTTAACGATGCTTCAAAACTTTCGCGTTGACGACCAAACGAGTTGCGTTCAACCGTAATATCCATTAAACCAAGATGTGACTCATCATAACCAACAATTTTTTTAGCTAAAATAATCAATCCTGCGCACGTTCCAAACATCGGCTTCCCTTCGCTTGCAAATCGCTTCAGTGGTTCAATAAATCCGTATTTATCCATCAAGCGACGCATGGTCGTGCTTTCCCCGCCTGGAATGATGAGGCCGTCAATATCTGCAAGCTGTTCTACTTTTTTAACAACAACAGCTTCTGCACCACACGCTTCAATTGAACGTACATGTTCTCGTACAGCCCCTTGTAACCCTAGTACTCCTATCTTTACCATATTCATTGCTCCTTTACATTACCATCCGCGTTCTTGCATCCGTTGTTCAGGAAGCAACGAAGAAATATCGATCCCTTTCATCGCTCCACCTAATCCTTTAGATAAGTGAGCAATTAATTCGTAATCTTCATAATGAGTTGTTGCCTCTACGATAGCACGTGCATATTTTTCAGGGTTTTCTGATTTGAAAATACCTGAACCGACAAATACACCATCAGCACCTAAATGCATCATTAACGCCGCATCCGCTGGTGTTGCGACACCACCTGCTGCAAAGTTAACGACAGGAAGACGACCGAGACGTTTGATTTCTAATAATACTTCAAACGGAGCACCTAAATTTTTCGCTTCTGTCATCAATTCGTCTTCGCTCATGCTGACGACTTTGCGCACTTGCGCGTTTACTTTACGCATATGGCGAACTGCTTCAACAATATTCCCTGTACCCGGTTCACCTTTCGTACGAAGCATGGAGGCACCTTCAGCAATACGACGAGCTGCTTCACCTAAATCACGGCAACCACATACAAACGGCACAGTGAATTGACGTTTATCAATATGAAATTCTTCATCTGCCGGCGTCAACACTTCGCTCTCGTCGATATAATCTACACCGAGCGCCTCTAATACGCGCGCTTCCACGTAGTGACCGATACGCGCTTTCGCCATTACCGGAATAGATACTGCCTTCATCACTTCTTCAATTACAGTCGGATCAGCCATGCGGGCAACGCCACCAGCTGCACGAATATCAGCTGGAACGCGCTCAAGAGCCATCACAGCAACTGCACCTGCTGCTTCTGCAATTTTTGCTTGTTCTGCGTTGACGACGTCCATAATGACGCCACCTTTTTGCATTTCCGCCATTCCGCGTTTTACACGTTCTGTACCTGTAACCGCCACCGTTCATTCCTCCCATTTATGTATATCGTTATTGTGATATTGTACTGAAAAATAAGTTTAACGACAACTATTCATCACTTCAGTACACTATCCATATTCTAGCATACGTTTTTACTAGGTAAAAGTGTAGAAGCGCTAGCTACATTTTTTTATTTTAACTCAATTTTTTAAAAAATCACAATAAAAATTTTAAAGCCCTCTTTTTAGAGAGCTTTAAAACAACCCTTTAATTACGTTTGAAGCACCATGCCAAATGTCGCTAAACAGTCCACCAATGGCGCGCATCGCTAAAACAAAGCCATTTGCTTTCTCTACAGCTTGTTGTGTTACGATGTCAACTTGTGCTGCTTTTTCCCCTTCTTTCGTTAAATACCCGTAGTCTGTTCCTTCATATTTCACATACATATACCCGACTTTTTGACCTTTTTTCACAGGAGCTGTTAACGTTTCTTTTTCAATGACAACAACAGGCTTATATTTTTTTTCTTCACCGCGCTTGATGACAAACGACAATGGTTGTTTTGTTGCAATCGAAACTTCTTTTTCTTTCCCTTTTTGTACTGTGATCGTTTTATGTTTTTTTGTCATATAGCCTTTTGGATATAATTGTTGTACAGTATAGTTGCTAAACGCATAGTCTAACATTTTTCTTGTCTGTTCAAAACGCGACAAATGCGTACCTTTTCCGTTCGTTTTGGCATTCATGACAACGGTAATAAAACGCATGCCATTCCGCTCTGCTGTACCGGTGAAGCAATACCCTGCAAACTCTGTATATCCCGTTTTAATACCATCCACACCTTCATATGCTGCAACAAGTCCCGGAAGCATCCAGTTCCAGTTATCCATTTTAATTTGATCATCCGTTCCTTCTCGGAAATACTTACGAGGAATACTTGCTGTTTCTAAAATTTCAGGGAATTCATGATATAAACGATATGCTAATGTTGCCACATCGCGAGCAGACATCACATTTTCTTCATTATCTCCACTACCTGCCGGGTGCAGTCCTCCTAAATCTTTGTTATTTAGTCCAGTTGCATTGACAAACTTATAATCTTTTAATCCTAACTCTTTGGCTTTTTCATTCATCATTTTAACGAAATTCGTTTCCGACCCACCAACAATTTCCGCAATTGCAACCGTTGCTCCGTTCGCTGAGTAAATAGCCATCGCCTCGTATAATTCACGTACTGTATATTTTCCGTCTTTTCTCAACGGAACGTTCGATAAGTCTCGCTTTTGAGAAATTTGATATACATACTCACTTACTGCATATTCTTGATCCCATTTCACGCGTCCCTCATGAATCGCTTCTAGCAACAAGTATTCCGTCATCATTTTTGTCATACTAGCAATTCCTAAAACCGCATCAATATTTTTTTGATATAAAATTTTTCCCGTTTCCGCTTCAACAAGAATAGCAGCATCGGCTTCAATATTGAGCACGTCTTCTTCCGCCTTTGTGTTTTGCGGTAACGTCACCATAAATAGAAACATTGCTACAATGGAAATGATGAAGCTCTTGTACCATGTTTTCACGCTCAAACCCTCCAACTCTGTTTTACATAACCGTTATTTTAGCATACTCTTGTAAAAAAAAATAGACAGAGGAATCTTCCACCTCCATCTATTTGTTTACTACATAAGTGAGTAATTCGGAGCTTCTTTCGTAATTTGAACATCATGTGGATGACTTTCTCTTAATCCTGCTCCCGTCATGCGCACAAATTGAGTTTTTTCTCGCAATTCTTCTAAGTTTTTCGTTCCGCAATAGCCCATTCCTGCACGCAACCCACCAATAAGTTGATAAATCGTATCGGCAAGTGGTCCTTTATAAGGTACACGTCCTTCAATGCCTTCTGGAACAAATTTTTTATTATCTTCTTGGAAATAACGATCCTTACTTCCTTTTTCCATTGCTCCAACTGACCCCATGCCACGATATACTTTAAATCGTCTACCTTGATAAATTTCTGTTTCTCCTGGGCTTTCAGACACACCCGCCAATAGACTACCAAGCATAACCGCATGTCCTCCAGCTGCTAAAGCTTTTACGATGTCGCCAGAATATTTAATTCCTCCATCAGCAATAATCGGAACACCGTATTTTCGTGCTTCTGTTGCACAGTCATAAATGGCTGTAATTTGAGGAACGCCAACACCTGCGACAACACGCGTCGTACAGATCGATCCAGGACCAATACCGACTTTAATGATATTTGCTCCTGCTTCAATTAAATCCTTTGTCGCCTCTGCTGTCGCGACATTTCCCGCGATAATGTTTAATGTTGGATAAGTGTCGCGAATTTTACGTACCGTTTCAAGCACTCCTTTTGAGTGACCGTGAGCTGTGTCAACTACTATGACGTCAACATTTGCTTCCACAAGCTTTTTCACGCGCAACATCGTATCTGCCGTAACTCCAACAGCCGCTCCGACAAGAAGACGTCCTTTGTCGTCTTTTGCTGCGTTTGGGAATTCGATAACTTTTTCAATATCTTTGATAGTAATAAGTCCTTTTAACACACCTTGATCGTCAACGAGAGGGAGTTTTTCAATTTTATACTTTTGTAAAATTTTCTCTGCTTCTGCTAATGTCGTTCCCACAGGGGCTGTAATCAAGTTCTCTTTTGTCATCACATCAAAAATTTTCATTGAGTAATCTTGAATGAAGCGTAAATCACGATTCGTAATAATTCCAACAAGTTTTTGTTCTTCAGCGTTATTCACGATTGGAACGCCTGAAATACGATATTTACTCATTAAATGTTCTGCATCATATACTTGATGTTCAGGAGTTAGAAAGAACGGATCCGTAATGACGCCACTTTCAGAACGTTTTACTTTATCGACTTGTTCCGCCTGTTGTTCAATTGACATGTTTTTATGAATAATTCCTAATCCTCCTTGGCGTGCCATCGCAATCGCCATTTCCGCCTCGGTTACCGTATCCATTCCTGCGCTAATGATCGGGATATTCAATTTTAACGTTTTACTTAGCTCAACAGTTAAATCGACATCACGTGGCAACACTTCTGACTTAGCTGGGATTAAAAGGACGTCATCAAATGTCAATCCTTCTTTCGCAAATTTTGTTTCCCACATTGTTTTTCCCCCTCACTTTGGAAATATTAATTAGTAGAGTATCAACTTCGCTTTTTTCTGTCAAGAAAACACGAAAATGTTAGATAATTCGATCAATTACATAAGGAGAATATACGATGTGGGAAGTATTTTACTCATCAAATTTTGTACACGAATTTTTACTTGAACGCTACAAACAAGAAGGACGGGAGGACGCTGAAAAGAAAAGTTATAACAATTGTTATCCATTTATGTACTACTTACAACATGGAAAAAAATTTTATGACACAGCTTGCCAAGCACCATTAGCGATTAAACCTGTTTTATTATTTTATGGGAATGTACAGCTTCTTAAAGCGTGTTTATTAACAATCCACCCTGATTATCCAGAATCATCATCAGTTTTAGCACATGGAGTATCAACGAGAAAAAGAAAAAAACAAAACTACGATTTTTTTAAAGACGAAGTAAAAATTCAAAAGTATGGGTTATTTACTTATTTTTCTGAAAAAATGTTTCATGTGAAACATGCATATGGGGAAAAATTTTGCATGAAACAGCTGCTAGAACAAATAGAAGAACTAACCCCTTTATTTCATCTATATTTTAAACAAACAAATGGACAAAACAAGCGTATTCATGAAATCGTTGCTCACTATTTATTGCTATACAATTTAAGTATGATTTGCCGTTACGAAACGGAATGGTGGTACGATCTCCTTCATAGTTATTCAAATGATGCGTATCCTTTTATTGTACAGTTTTTAGAAGTAACTGAACATAAAATACCACTCTATTTGTATCATTATTTATTAGGTAGCAAAAAAGACCAAGACTAAATTGTCTTGGTCTTTTATCTTCGCCCGGCAACGTCCTACTCTCGCAGGCGGTGTCCCGCCAACTACCATCGGCGCT
>NZ_JBTZSY010000064.1:0-9958 GCF_054815885.1 Anoxybacillus sp. TBDG-1 | reverse complement strand
TATAAATAATGAATAGATTATTTATAAAGTTTTGTAAGTTTTCTGTAACGGATGAGGCTCTCCTCATCCTTTTCACATTTTCCTTTCGTTTGTCGTACAATGCGATAACGAAGGGAGGGAGTGTCATGGGAGTAATAAATACGAAAGATTGGTTTATAGATGATCGATGGCGAGAAAAAATAAACGAGGACGTCCAGCGCCATTTATTTGCCCATGGGATGGCGCGACGCAATCAACATGATATGATGAAACAGCTTGAACGAAAAAACGTATGGGCATTTGTCGCCAACAAGTTTACCGAGCTAAAAAAAGCGTGGAATGGACCAGATGTGCCGATTTATATTTTTCCTGCAGATGCCACCAATCGTTCGCTTCAACATGAATTTGGCGGAAAGTCAGGCGTCGCTTTTCGAGATCAACTATTTTTATTTTTGCTTCCCCATGTTCCGAATGAACATATTTACGCCCTCCTTATTCACGAATACAATCACGTTTGCCGTTTACATGTGGATCCGAAAGATGAGCGCAACTATACGCTCCTTGACCGCATCGTCATGGAAGGATTAGCCGAACATGCGGTGTATGAGCGACTCGGAAGCGAATATGTTGCGAAATGGACGACATATTATACCGATGAACAACTAAAGCAGTTTACAAAAAAATGGATCACGCCAAACATGTCGCTTCGTCCAGACGATGCTCGTTACCGTGCGCTTTTATACGGTTCAGCCTTTTATCCGCGCATGCTTGGCTATGCGGTCGGATATAACATCGTGAAGCAAGCGTTGGAAAAAAAGACGATGATGGAATTATTGACAATGGAATCAGAACAAATTTTTTTTATGTAACGCATCGTTTCTCGACTTGTTCATGCATATAGTAGTGGACAAGGGGGATGAATGGATGCGTTTCTTTTTTTATTTGCTTGGGTTTGGGATGTCGGTCATCGGTGGAACGACGATCATTGCGTATTTAAACATTATGGCATCGCGTGCAGATTGGAAAGAATATTTGTTATTTATTAGTACAAAAGTAGAATGTTATTTTTTACCTATTGGCTTATTCGTGACGTGGCTAAGCATTTTTTTCCCATTTCACGATGATGGTTAAATTTAGGGTGAAATGGAATAAAATGAGTAACCTCTGACCATACTGTGAACAAATCGTTTGAAGTGAGGGGTTATGCATGTTATATCTTCACGATGTTTGGGTGAATTGGTTTGAAGGGGAAGAAAACGGATATAACGTTTGCCACTTTTATGAGTGGAGAAAAGATGATGCGATTGAACTGTTAGATCAAGTGCCAGTATTGAAAGTGAGCCCACAACTGTTTCACTACTTAGAAAATAGCTTGTCGGAAATTCCAAAACCGCTGCTTGAAGATGTGTATCAAAAAGCGTATGTGCGCAAAAATCATGAGCGCATCCAGCTTGATTATTGTTTCATCGCTACAGACGGCTATGGGATTATTGCGATTGATACGATTGGCTATCACATTCCGATTCGGAAAAGCCGACTCATTCCACGTCAAGAACAGCTCGTTTATGAGATGATGAAAGAGCAAGATGTGTGCATATATCCGTTTCAACAAAGTGAAAAAGAATATCATATTTTATCGCCCCATCCTGCGCTAATGAGCGGATTGACGCGCAAAGAGCGACAATTGAAGCAGCTGTTATTTATGGCGCTTGATCAATTGTACGGAACGAAAAATGTCGCTGAAGTGCGCTATTGGTATACGGAATGGGCGCCAGAAAAGTATGCATACATTCAACAAATGTCGTTTGAAGAAGCGTGGAACGGCTTGTACGAAGAAGCGAAATACGGATGGTCGGAGCGCCATGTGCATTTGTGCGAACGGCTCGTGAAAGGACAACCGTTTTTTGAAAAACTATGGGAAATGGAACAAGAACCGAAAGTGAATTAAAAAACTCAGCCCGACATGGAGCTGAGTTTTTTATCGTCTTTTTCTTCCTAAACCGATGGCATTTTCCATTTTCTTTAACATTTTGCTTGCGACACGGTTTGCTTTTTCAGCACCTTCGTCTAAAATGTCGTCTAGCTCGGAGCTTTCCATGAGCTCATAATATTTTTGTTGAATTGGCGTTAATGCGTCAATAATGACTTGAGCGACATCGGCTTTAAATTCCCCGTATCCTTTTCCAGCATAACGTTCTTCTAACTGTTCAATCGGTTCGTTCGCTAAAATGGAGTAAATCGTTAATAAGTTCGATACGCCCGGTTTATTTTCTTTATCATAACGAATGATGCCTTCGGAGTCCGTCACGGCACTTTTTACTTTTTTCTCGATCGTTTTTGCATCGTCAAGCAGTGTAATGTACGATTTTTGGTTCGGATCGGATTTGCTCATTTTTTTCGTCGGATCAGTAAGCGACATAATGCGTGCACCGATTTTTGGAATGCGTGCTTCTGGGATCGTGAAAATGTCCCCGTATCGTTTATTAAACCGCTCCGCTAAATCGCGCGTCAGCTCAATATGTTGCTTTTGGTCTTCACCGACGGGGACGATGTCTGTTGAATAAAGTAAAATGTCAGCTGCCATAAGCGGCGGATACGTCAACAATCCAGCGCTGACAGCTTCTTTTCCAGCGGACTTATCTTTAAATTGCGTCATCCGCTCTAACTCGCCGATGTAGGCGATACATTGTAAAATCCAGCCCGCTTGCGCATGTGCAGGCACTTCCGATTGAATGAACAACGTCGATTTGTTCGGATCGATGCCGACCGCTAAATAAAAGGCAGCTAAGCTGCGAATGTTGTTGCGAAGCGCCAGCCGATCTTGCGGGACGGTAATCGCATGTTGGTCGGCGATACAAAAGTAGCAGTTATAGTCGTGCTGCAGTTCAACAAATTGCTTCATCGCTCCAATATAGTTGCCGAGCGTAATGACACCGCTTGGTTGAATGCCAGAAAAAATCGTCTTCATGAAATCACTCCTTTTTTATTTTTCCAAATAAAAAAAGTCCTATCATCTTTAGGGACGATAGAACCGTGGTGCCACCCTAGTTATTGTCATTGCGACAATCACTTTGCCCATGCTTGACGCATGGCGCCTTTGTAACGTAAGGCAAACGTCCAAGCTTACTTTCGTTTCAGCTTGAATGCTCGAAAGCCCATTCCATACAACTAGCGGCTTGTTCGCACCGTCCACAAGCTCTCTGAACGCCTCGTCATATGTACTATTCTTTGTCATCGCATCGGTTTTTTAAAACATTATATGGTGTAGTTTTTTTATTGTCAATTCATGTATGAAAAAATGAGCGTGGCTAATGTGACGAACAGTCCGGCGAAAAAAAATGAAGCTCCCCATTGTTTTTTTTGTCCATCATCATTTTGATCATCGGCATAATACCGTTCAACTGGAGAACGAAACAATCGTTTAAAGCTAGAAATGGTTACATCGAAAAATCCTTTTTCATATATGAATCGAAATCCACCAATAATAACAAGTGGCTGTGCAAGCAAAAAAGAAGTATTAATAAATGTTAACCATTTGTTTGCAGAAAAAAGTGCAACCGTTAGCGCAACTAAAAATATGAAAACACTTGTTATGACTGCATTTTTCATTATTCACTCACCTTTCACGCTTAATCGCTGTAAAGTATTATACTAAAAAAAGTGTAAATTTTCTATTTACAAACGAATAAAAAACAAATAAAATAGTCAACAAGCTGATTTTATCAAAAATGTGAACAAACTTAACATTTCTCTAAAATGTTAGAAAATTTAAAAAAAGTTTTAAAAAAATCTTTTCAAGTATACTAATTCGTTATATAATGTCCTTGTGTTTCAAATCTTCTGATAAATCAGAAGATGGAAATAAATACAATAAAAAAGATGAGGGGGAAACTCGCATGAAGAAAAAGTTGTCTATCTTTTTCGTGCTTCTTCTCGTCGCTTCCATGGTGTTAGCAGCATGTGGCGGCAAAAAAGAAGAAGCGAAACCTTCCAATGAAGGAGAAAAGCCGGCTCAAGAAGCGCCAGCAAAAGAGCAAGTATTAAACTTGCTTGAGTCATCAGAAATTCCTTCTTTAGACTCTACGTTAGCAACTGACAGCGTATCATTCCGCGTCATGAACAACGTATTTGAAGGTCTATATCGTTTAGATCAAAACAACGAGCCAACGCCTGGAATGGCTGAAAGCTACGAAGTAAGTGAGGATGGAAAAGTATACACATTCAAACTTCGCGATGCGAAATGGTCAAATGGCGAGCCTGTGACGGCAAACGATTTCGTATATGCATGGAGAAAAGCGCTTGATCCAAACACAGGTGCTGAGTATGCATACATTATGTATGACATTAAAAACGCTGAAGAAGTAAACACAGGAAAAGCACCTGTTGACCAACTAGGCGTGAAAGCGGTTGACGAAAAAACGTTACAAGTGGAATTGAAAAATCCAATTCCTTATTTCTTAAGCTTACTAGCGTTCCCAACGTTCTATCCACAAAACGAAAAATTCGTTAAAGAACAAGGGGACAAATACGGTCTTGAAGCAAACACAACTATTTACAACGGTCCGTTCGTATTAAGCGAGTGGAAACATGAGCAAAGCTTCCAATTAAAGAAAAACGAGCAATATTGGGATGCACAAACAGTAAAGCTTGAAACAATTAACTTTAACATTGTTAAAGACGTTGCGACTGGTGTAAACTTATATGAAACAAACAAAGCAGACCGCGTTGGTTTAAGCGCAGAGTTTGTTGACAAGTATAGCAGCGACAAAAACTTCAAAACAAAATCAGAGCCTGTATTGTTCTTCATCCGCATGAATCAAAAGAACGAAGTGTTGAAAAACGTAAATGCCCGTAAAGCGATCGCGATGGGCTTCGATAAAGAAGCAATGGTTGCGACAATTTTAAATAACGGTTCAAAAGCAGCGAACTACTTCGTACCAGAAGGATTCGTTACTGGTCCAAACGGAAAAGACTTCCGTGAAGAAAATGGCGATTTAGTGAAATTTAACGCAGAAGAAGCGAAAAAATATTGGGAACAAGCGAAAAAAGAGCTTGGCAAAGACAAAGTGACACTTGAATTGTTAAACTATGACTCTGAAAGCGCGAAGAAAATTGGTGAATTCTTAAAAGAGCAACTTGAAACAAACTTACCAGGTTTAACAGTGAATATTAAACAACAACCATTTAAGCAAAAACTTGATCTTGAAAGCAAAATGCAATATGAGTTATCATTTGCTGGTTGGGGTCCAGACTACCAAGACCCAATGACATTCATCGATATGTTTGTGACAAACGGTGCTCACAACCAAACTGGTTGGTCAAATGCGGAGTACGACAAACTTGTACAAGATGCGAAAACAACGCTTCTTTCTGACTTACAAGCTCGTTGGGATGCGATGGTAAAAGCTGAGAAAATCTTGTTAGATGAAGCGGTTATCGCACCAATGTACCAACGTGGTGCCGCGTACTTAGAGCGTGAATACGTGAAAGGTATCGTTGATCATCCATTCGGTCCAGACAACAGCTACAAATGGGCTTATATCGAGTAATCGAAAAGAAAGGAGAGTATATGTGCGACAAGCATATACTCTCCTTTTGCCTGCTAGTCGAAAAAATTTCAAAAAGTTTTTAATTTTGTAAGGAGGTGTGCAATATGGCACGATATACGTTACAACGGCTTATTTATATGCTGATTACACTATTCATTATTGCGACAGCCACGTTCTTTCTAATGAAGCTTCTCCCAGGTTCCCCTCTGCAAAATCAAGAGAAGCTATCACCAGAACAACAACAAATCATTTTAGAAAAATACGGATTGAATGATCCAGTGCCAGTTCAATACATTCGCTATTTAGGTAATTTGGCAAAAGGTGATTTAGGGGTTTCTTTCCAATACGATAATCGCCCGGTCACACAACTTATTGGCGACCGCATTGGTCCATCTGCACAACTTGGTTTTCAAGCGCTTGTATTCGGAACAATTGTCGGTATTTTGCTTGGTGTGATCGCTGCTGTCCGTCACAATACAGCGATTGACTATGGAGCAACAGTATTAGCTGTTTTAGGTATTTCCATTCCGTCATTTGTATTTGGTGGATTGTTGCAATACTACATCGGTGTAAAATTAAAATTACTTCCTGTTGCGTTTTGGGAAGGATTTGAATATACGATTATGCCGACGCTAGCATTATCTGTATTCGTTATCGCGAGCATCGCGCGCTTTATGCGTACAGAAATGTTAGAAGTGCTCGGTTCGGACTATATTTTAACAGCGCGTGCAAAAGGAATTAGCGGCTTTGGCGTCATTTTTAAGCATGGATTGAGAAACGCAATGATTCCAATTATTACAATTCTTGGTCCGATGGCTGTAAACTTAATGACAGGAACGCTTGTTATTGAGCAAATTTTTGCGGTTCCTGGATTAGGAGAGCAGTTTGTCCGTTCCATTAACTTAAATGACTACCCGGTCATTATGGGTACGACGATTTTCTATAGTGCGTTATTTATTTTTGTTATTTTTATTGTGGACGTGCTTTACGGCTTAATTGATCCGCGAATTCGTTTAGCGGGAGGGAAAAAATAATGACAGAAAAGCAATTATCTCCTGAGTTGTTTGAGCTAGCGACAGAACGTCAAGGTGATATGGAAAAAATTAATCGTCCAAGCTTAACGTTTTTACAAGACGCTTGGCTTCGATTAAGAAAAAATAAAGGTGCTGTTTTCGGATTAATCATGATTATTGCCATTACGTTGATGGCTATTTTTGCACCGATCATGAGCGATCGTACGTACAAACAGCAAAATTTACAACATGCGAAATTACCACCGCGCATTCCGATGTTAGAAAATATTGATTGGCTTCCATTTAACGGAAAAGATATGAACGGCATTGATGTGTACGAGAAACGTGGGGTAAAAGAATATTATTGGTTCGGTACAGACGACCTCGGTCGCGACTTATGGACGCGTACATGGTATGGTGCCCGCATTTCGTTATATATCGGTGTATTAGCAGCAGCGATTGACTTATTAATTGGAATTATTTACGGTGGTGTCTCTGGTTTTTACGGCGGTCGCGTCGATAACGTCATGCAGCGTATTATTGAAGTGCTCGTCGGTATTCCCAACTTAATTGTTGTCATCTTATTTATTCTCGTATTTGAGCCGGGAATTATTTCGATTACGATGGCGATGGTCATTACCGGTTGGGTTACGATGGCACGTATTGTGCGCGGACAAATTTTAAAGCTAAAAAATATGGAATATGTTTTAGCAGCGCGTACGCTCGGCGCATCTGACTCTCGTATTATTGCTAAACACTTATTACCAAACGTCGTTGGTCCAATTATTATTACAACAATGTTTACGATTCCTTCTGCCATTTTTACAGAGGCGTTTTTAAGCTTTATCGGACTTGGTATTCGTCCGCCTGAAGCGTCGCTCGGTTCACTCGTTAATGATGGCTATAAATCGATCCAAACGTTCCCACATTTAATGATGATTCCAGCGTTTGTGATCAGCTTGCTCATTTTAAGCTTTAACTTATTAGCGGACGGATTGCGTGATGCGCTCGATCCGAAAATGCGTAAATAACGGATGAAAGGGGTGGAACAATGGAAAAGGTACTAGAAGTAAAAGATTTGCATATTTCGTTTGATGTGTACGGTGGGGAAGTACAAGCTGTACGCGGTGTATCGTTTGACTTGTACAAAGGAGAAACGCTTGCGATCGTTGGGGAGTCTGGTTCAGGAAAATCGGTGACGTCGAAAGCACTCATGCGTTTACTACCGATGCCACCGGCAAAAATTAAGCAAGGTCAAATTTTATTAGAAGGTCGCGATTTGATAAAACTTTCGGAAAAAGAAATGCAGCGTGTACGCGGTGCAGAAATTTCAATGATTTTCCAAGACCCGATGACTGCATTAAATCCAACGATGACAATCGGAAAACAAATTACAGAAGTATTGTTAAAACATCAACAAATGTCCAAAGCAGAAGCGAAAGCGCGCGCCATTGAGCTACTTGACCTTGTTGGCATTAAAGAGCCAGCGCTTCGTTTTAAACAATATCCGCATCAATTATCAGGCGGGATGCGTCAACGTGTCGTCATTGCGATCGCGCTTGCATGCAATCCGAAAGTGCTCATTGCCGATGAGCCAACGACAGCGCTGGACGTGACGATTCAAGCACAAATTTTAGAGCTCATTAAAGACATTCAGAAAAAAACAGGGACGTCGATTATTTTCATTACGCACGATTTAGGTGTTGTCGCAAATGTGGCGGATCGTGTGGCGGTCATGTATGCGGGGAAAATTGTAGAGAAAGGAACGGTCGATGAAATTTTCTACAATCCGAAACATCCGTATACATGGGGACTGCTTGCATCGATGCCGAGCTTAGAGCACGGGGATGAAGAATTGTACTCCATTCCAGGAACGCCACCAGACTTATTAAATCCGCCAAAAGGCGATGCGTTCGCGCCTCGTAATGCGTATGCGTTAAAAATTGATTACGAAATGGAGCCGCCAATGTTCCAAGTGTCTGATACGCACTATGCGGCAACGTGGTTGCTTCATCCGAATGCACCGAAAGTCGAACCTCCGAAAGTCGTTCGTGAACGGATGAAAAAATTCGTTACACTAACGAACAACAAAGGAGGGAATAAGTGATGAGCGAAAAACAAAAACTTGTCGAAGTGAAAAACTTAAAACAATATTTTAAAGTCGGGAAAGGTCAAGTCGTCAAAGCGGTTGACGATGTATCGTTCGATATTTATAAAGGTGAAACGCTCGGTCTCGTTGGTGAGTCAGGATGCGGAAAGTCAACGACAGGTCGTACAATTATTGGATTATATGAAGCGACAGGCGGCGAAGTGTTGTTTAACGGTTTAAGTGTGCATCGGAAAAAGTCAGCGAAAGAAGCGAAAGAATTAAAACGAAAAATGCAAATGATTTTCCAAGACCCATATGCGTCATTAAACCCACGTATGACCGTTGCGGATATTATTGCGGAAGGCATTGATATTCATGGATTAGCGTCGTCGAGAGAAGAGCGCATGAATCGCGTGTATGAATTGCTTGAGACGGTCGGATTAAATCGTGAGCACGCGAACCGTTATCCGCATGAGTTCTCTGGCGGACAGCGTCAACGGATCGGCATTGCACGCGCGCTTGCGGTTGAGCCAGAGTTTATTATCGCGGACGAGCCAATCTCGGCACTTGACGTATCAATTCAAGCGCAAGTTGTCAACTTAATGAAAAAGTTGCAACGGGAAAAAGGATTGACGTATTTATTTATTGCCCACGACTTGTCGATGGTCAAATACATTAGCGACCGAATTGGCGTCATGTATTTCGGAAAAATGGTTGAGCTTGCGGATGCGGAAGAATTGTATCGCAACCCGATTCATCCGTATACGAAGTCGCTTTTATCTGCGATTCCACATCCAGACCCAGAAACAGAACGGACGCGTAAACGCATCATTTACGATCCGTCACAGCACAACTATAAAGAAGGCGAAGATGTGCGCATGCGCGAAATTACGCCAGGTCATTTCGTTTACTGCTCAGAAGCAGAGTACGAAAAATATAAAGAGATGTATAGCTAATCTCTCGTTCGAGAGATTAGCTTTTTTCGTTTGATGTACTAAAGTATTATACAATATTTCGATTCGTTTGACTATTTTGTTTTTAAAAAAAGCCTCGAGATTATCTCGAAGCTTTTTTGCCGCCGACTGTTTTCCACCCTGTTTGAATATGTTCGCTCATTGATGTATGTAATCGTTTTTTATGCCCACCAAATATGTTTTCACCGATACCGTTTAAAATGACGCCCATGAGCGCCGTGATGCCGATCACTAAAACGGCGACGATCGTAAAGTCGATAAAAAATTGCGCCATACGTCTCCCCCCTTGTTTTCCCATGGGTATTGTCAAAAGTTTTAAATACATACCCTAAGTTTTTATTGATTTTATGCGGT
>NZ_JBTZSY010000063.1:0-10165 GCF_054815885.1 Anoxybacillus sp. TBDG-1 | reverse complement strand
ATAACCAAAAAAATCGGTCGAGAAAAAAATCTCCCACAAAGTCTTGACTCAAACGAGTCAGCTTCTTTTTCCGATTTTTTGTTATGATTTTTGTTATAATGAGATGAGGTGAAAAACATGACAACATGGCGACATGTGTTCAAATTAGATCCGAATAAATATATAACAGATGAGCAGTTAGAACAAGTATGTGAATCAGGTACAGATGCGATTATTGTTGGTGGAACGGACGGTGTGACGTTTGAAAACGTCATCGAGTTACTTGCACGCGTGCGCCGTTTTTCCGTTCCGTGTGCGCTAGAAGTATCGAATATTGAAGCGATCACTCCTGGATTTGACTATTACTTTATTCCGATGGTACTGAATAGCCGTGATCTCACCTGGCTCATTGATTTACATCATGAAGCAGTAAAGCAGTTTGGTGATTTAATCAATTGGGAAGAACTGTTTGTTGAAGGGTATTGTATTTTAAATGACGAATGTAAAGCAGCATCGTTAACGAGTGCCCGAACAAACGTAACAGATGAAGATGTGATTGCGTATGCTCGAATGGCAGAACACATGTATCATTTCCCGATTTTTTATATGGAGTATAGTGGGCGGTACGGAGATGTGACGCTTGTAGAAAAAGTGAAACGGACGTTGCAACATACACGGCTGTTTTATGGTGGTGGCATTCATACTCCTGAACAAGCGAAAGAAATGGCAACGTGGGCCGATACGGTTGTCATTGGGAACGCCATTTATACAAATTTACAAACGGCATTGCAAACAGTCGAGGCGGTAAAAGGAAAATTGACATAAATGGATAATAGAAAAGAGAACATATGTTTTGGTGGTGAAAAAATGAGTATGTCAGCACGCATGCTGTTAGAAGGATTAAATGAAAAACAAAAAGAGGCGGTAAAAACGACGGAAGGTCCGCTGTTAATTATGGCGGGTGCAGGAAGTGGAAAAACGCGCGTATTAACGCATCGCATCGCTTATTTAATGGCGGAAAAAGACGTTGCTCCGTGGAACATTTTAGCGATTACATTTACAAACAAAGCGGCGCGTGAAATGAAAGAACGCGTGGAGCGCATTGTTGGGAAACAAGCGGAAGATATATGGATTTCGACGTTTCACTCGATGTGCGTCCGCATTTTGCGACGCGACATTGACCGCATCGGTATCCATGCGAACTTTTCTATTTTGGATTCAACCGATCAATTATCTGTGTTAAAGCATATTTTAAAAGATCGCAATATTGACTCGAAAAAGTATGATCCCCGTGCGCTTTTAAGTGCCATTAGTAGCGCAAAAAATGAATTGATAACGCCAGAAAAATATGCCGATCAAGCGGCAAGCCCATATGAACAGCTTGTAGCGGAAGTGTATAAAGAGTATCAAAAACGATTGTTGCGTAATCATGCGCTTGATTTCGATGATTTAATTATGACGACGGTCCAATTATTCCAACGCGTTCCCGAGGTGTTAGAATACTATCAGCGAAAGTTCCAATACATTCATGTCGATGAATATCAAGATACGAACCGATCACAATATTTGCTTGTGAACATGCTTGCTAAGAGATTTCAAAACTTATGTGTGGTCGGTGATTCTGACCAATCGATTTATCGTTGGCGCGGTGCTGATATTAGCAACATTTTATCGTTTGAAAAAGATTATCCGAATGCCAAAGTGATTTTCCTCGAACAAAATTACCGTTCAACTAAACGCATTTTACAAGCAGCCAATGCGGTTATTGAGCATAACACGCAACGAAAACCGAAAAAACTTTGGACAGAAAATAGTGAAGGACATGCACTTGTATATTATGAGGCGATGACGGAAATAGATGAAGCGCAATTTGTCGTCGGAAAAATGAAAGAATATGTTGATGCAGGAAAACGAACGTATAAAGATTTTGCTGTTTTATATCGAACAAATGCCCAATCACGTGTGCTTGAAGAAATGTTATTAAAAGCAAACATTCCATATAAAATTGTCGGCGGTTTAAAATTCTATGATCGAAAAGAAATTAAAGACATTTTAGCGTATTTACGTTTAATTGCGAATCCGAATGATGACATTAGCTTCACGCGAATCATTAACGTTCCAAAACGCGGTATTGGGGCATCGACAATTGATAAAATTGCAGCATACGCTTCTAGTCGTGGGATATCCATGTTTGATGCGCTTGCTTTTATTGAAGAAATTGGAATTAGTGCGCGCATCGCTGCACCGCTCGTACAATTTCGCGAACAAATTCACCATTGGAACGAAATGCAACATTATTTATCTGTAACCGAACTTGTTGAAGATGTGCTCGATCGTTCAGGTTATCGCGATATGCTTCGTGAAGAAAAAACGTTAGAGGCACATAGCCGCCTTGAAAACATTGACGAGTTTTTATCAGTTACTCAACATTTTGAACAAGTAAACGAAGATAAGTCACTTGTTGCTTTTTTAACGGACTTAGCGCTTGTGGCAGATATTGATCAGCTTGATAATGATAGCGAAGGACAAACGAACGATGCAGTCGTTTTAATGACGCTTCATTCAGCTAAAGGATTAGAGTTTCCAGTTGTCTTTTTAGTCGGACTTGAAGAAGGAATCTTTCCACATAACCGTTCTTTAAATGATGAAGATGAAATGGAAGAAGAACGCCGTCTAGCGTATGTCGGCATTACTCGTGCTGAAGAAGAGCTCTTTTTAACGAGCGCACATATGCGTACGTTATTCGGACAAACGCACGTCAACGCCCCATCGCGATTTATTGATGAAATTCCTGAAGAGCTTATTGAGTATGCACATAAACGAGTGAAACAACAGGCGACATCCCAACGTCCATCTACCATGTTTCAAGGGGGATGGCGCGTAGGAGATAAGGTGAGCCATAAAGTATGGGGAATTGGCACAATTGTTCGTGTGAAAGAAAGCGATGGCGATCAAGAGCTAGATGTCGCTTTTTCAAGCCCGATTGGGATTAAGCGACTATTGGCGAAATTTGCTCCGATTACGAAAGTGTAGAAAGGATGAAGAACGTGGCACAACACGACGTTGAAAAGCAAATTGCCGAATTGCGCCAACAAATTGAGAAATATAACTATGAATATTACGTATTAGACAAACCTTCTATTTCTGATGCCGAGTACGATGAATTAATGAGAAAATTGATGGAGTTAGAGAAACAATATCCACAATATAAAACACCGGATTCTCCGTCGCAACGCGTTGGTGGTGCCCCGTTAGAAGCGTTTAAAAAAGTTACCCACCGCGTGCCGATGCTTAGTTTAAGCAACGCTTTCAATGAAGGGGATTTGCGCGATTTTGACCGCCGTGTGCGCCAAGAAGTTGGTGATGTACGTTACGTATGTGAATTAAAAATTGACGGTTTAGCGGTATCGCTTCGCTATGAAGACGGTTATTTTGTACAAGGGGCGACGCGTGGTGATGGAACGACGGGCGAGGATATTACAGAAAACTTAAAAACGATTCGCTCGTTGCCGCTTCGATTACAGAAACAAGTGACAATTGAAGTGCGCGGAGAAGCATATATGCCGCGAAAATCGTTTGAAAAGCTAAACGAACAGCGAAAAATGAATGGGGAAGAATTGTTTGCCAATCCGCGCAATGCGGCTGCTGGCTCGCTTCGTCAGCTTGACCCAAAAATCGCCGCTACTCGCCAACTAGATGTATTTATATATAGTGTTGTCAACGACGAAGAGCTCGGGCTTGTCTCTCATAGTGAATCGCTTCGTTATTTAGATGAGCTCGGATTTAAAACTAACCCAGCAAGAAAAGTATGTGAAACGATTGATGAAGTGCTTGCTTACATCGAACAGTGGCATGAACAGCGAGCGTTATTGCCGTATGATATTGACGGAATTGTCATTAAAGTAGATGCATTTGCACAGCAAAAGCAACTCGGAGCAACAGCGAAAAGTCCGCGCTGGGCGATTGCGTATAAATTTCCGGCCGAAGAAGTTGTGACACAACTTGTTGATATTGAATTAAGCGTTGGTCGGACAGGTGTGGTGACACCGACAGCTATTTTACAACCGGTACGCGTCGCAGGAACGATCGTGCAACGTGCATCGCTCCATAATGAAGACTATATTCGTGAAAAAGATATTCGTCTTGGTGATTACGTCGTTATTAAAAAAGCAGGCGATATTATTCCAGAGGTTGTACGTTCATTGCCAGAGCGGCGAACAGGACAAGAGAAGCCGTTCGATATGCCAACGCATTGTCCTGCGTGTGCGAGCGAACTTGTTCGATTAGACGATGAAGTCGCCCTTCGTTGCGTTAATCCACAATGTCCGGCACAAATTCGAGAAGGGCTCATTCATTTCGTTTCACGTCAAGCGATGAATATTGATGGATTAGGCGAAAAAGTGATTGCTCAACTATTTGAACATGGTCTCGTTCGCAGCGTGGCAGATTTGTACACGTTAACGAAAGATCAGCTTGTCGCATTGGAACGAATGGGCGAAAAATCAGCAACAAACTTACTGCAAGCGATTGAAGCATCGAAACAAAATTCGCTTGAACGTTTATTATTTGGGCTTGGTATTCGCCATGTTGGCGCAAAAGCTGCAAAAACGTTAGCGGAACATTTTGCAACGATGGAACGTCTCCAACAAGCGACAAAAGAAGAGCTAACAGCCATTCATGAAATTGGGGGAAAAATGGCGGACTCAATTGTGACGTATTTTTCAAAAGAAGAAGTAAAGCAATTGCTTGAACGTTTACGGGCATATGGTGTCAATATGACGTATAAAGGTGCAAAACAGACAGTCGATATAAGTTCAACGTTTGCTGGGAAGACGTTTGTTTTAACAGGTACATTGCAATCGATGTCGCGTAGTGAAGCAAAAGAAAAAATTGAAGCGTTAGGTGGAAAAGTGACAGGAAGCGTCAGCAAAAAAACAGATGTTGTCGTTGTAGGTGAAGACGCGGGATCAAAACTAGAAAAAGCAAGACAACTCGGTATTACGATTTGGGATGAAGCGCGTTTTCTTCAAGAAATACAACAATAAAAGCAGGTGTGGATGATGAAAAAGTTAATCATATTGCTCACTTGTACGCTTCTTACTTTGTCAGCATGCGCGCCAAAATTTAATCAGGAAGAACAAGTGGTGCAAGAAACGGAAAATAAAAAACAAAAGGCGATTATTCCAAAGTACAACATTTCTAACTCGTATTATCGTACGATTTTACCGTTTCAACCTGGAGAGGCACGCGGACTTGTCGTTGAGAATGTAAACACGAGATTAGATATGGATGAATTTGAGCTCGGTTTAATGCGCATTGCACAAGAAAAGTTTTCTCCGTCACAATATTTATTTCAGCAAGGGCAATATTTAGACCGAAAAACGATTGAGTCGTGGCTCAAACGAAAACAAGGGGGTGGTGAAGGGCTCAATCCTGCGCTTGGAAACGAAGGAACAAATGAAGAGAAAAACAAAAAACACCCGCTTTACATTTCGCATATTTTGGAGCACAACTATTTAGTTAAAACCGGAAACGATAAAGTTCAATTAGGTGGAGTCGTCATTGGACTTGCGATGAATTCTGTTCATTACTATGAGACGGAAGAAGGGTACCCACGTGAAGTAAAAATTTCGAAAAGCGATATGGAGAAAGAAGGGAAAAAAGCCGCAGAAGAAATTGTTTCTCGCTTACGTAAAATTGATGGATTAAGAGAAGTGCCGATTGTTGTTGGCTTATTTGAACAGCAACCGAAGTCGTCTATCGTCCCAGGGCACTTTTTTACTGCTGGCTACGTAGATAAGGGGAGCAATACGATCCAAGATTGGGAAAAAATAAATGAAGAATATTATGTTTTTCCATCGGATGAAGCGGAAAAAAATCATCGCGATGATTTAGTGAAGTTTTTAAACTTAAAGTCAGATATTGAAGAATTTTTCCCGAATTACACCGGAGTCATTGGCAGAGCGTTTTATCGCGATGACCAACTACAACAATTGACGGTTGACATTGTGATGCAGTTTTATGGAAAAGCAGAAGTCATCGGATTTACGCAATACGTCACAGGTCTGCTTATTGAAAAAATGCCTGATTATATGCCGATTTCTGTTTACATTTCTTCGGTGCGCGGACCAGAAAGTATTATTATAAAAAGCCCGAATAAAAGTGAACCGTTTGTTCACATATATTAGCTATAACATTTGAATATGTATCGTTCATCCGTTAGAATGAAATTGTGTGTATGAAAACGCTTTTGTAATTTCAACAAAGGGGGCTTACATGATGGTACAACCTTACAAACATGAACCATTTACTGATTTTGCAGTCGAAGCAAACAAAAAAGCGTTTGAAGAAGGGTTAAAAACGGTACAAGCTTATCTCGGTCAAGATTATCCGCTTGTCATTGGCGGCGAGCGAATCATGACAGAAGATAAAATTGTTTCGATCAACCCTGCAAATAAAACAGAAATTGTTGGTCGCGTAGCGAAAGCGAATAAAGATTTAGCAGAAAAAGCGATGCAAGCAGCAAATGCAGCATTTACATGGTGGAGCAAAACGAAGCCAGAAATGCGCGCAAATATTTTATTCCGTGCGGCAGCGATTGTGCGTCGTCGCAAACATGAATTTTCAGCATTGCTTGTGAAAGAAGCAGGAAAACCATGGAAAGAGGCGGATGCGGATACTGCCGAAGCGATTGACTTTATGGAATATTATGCTCGTCAAATGTTGAAATTGAAAGACGGCATCCCTGTCGAAAGCCGTTCGGGGGAAACAAACCGTTTCTTCTACATTCCGCTTGGTGTCGGCGTCGTTATTTCGCCGTGGAACTTCCCGTTTGCGATTATGGCAGGAACAACCGTTGCCGCGCTTGTGACAGGAAATACAGTATTGTTAAAACCAGCAAGTGCAACGCCAGTAGTGGCGTATAAGTTTGTTGAAGTGTTAGAAGAAGCAGGCCTTCCAGCAGGTGTATTAAACTACATTCCAGGAAGCGGTGCGGAAGTAGGCGATTATTTAGTCGACCATCCGCGCACACGTTTTATTAGCTTCACAGGTTCTCGCGATGTTGGTATTCGCATTTATGAGCGTGCGGCTAAAGTGCATCCGGGACAAATTTGGCTCAAGCGCGTCATTGCGGAAATGGGCGGAAAAGACACAATCGTTGTGGACAAAGAAGCAGATTTAGAATTAGCTGCGCAATCCATCGTCGCATCAGCTTTTGGCTTTTCTGGACAAAAATGTTCGGCATGCTCTCGTGTCGTCGCGCTTGAAGATGTATACGACCAAGTATTAAACCGTGTCGTTGAGCTAACGAAGCAATTAAAAGTCGGCAATCCAGAAGAACAAAGTACGTTTATGGGACCGGTTATTGACCAATCGGCATACAACAAAATTATGGAGTATATCGAAATTGGTAAACAAGAAGGCAAGCTCATGACAGGTGGCGAAGGAGACGACTCGAAAGGCTTCTTCATTCAGCCAACGGTGTTTGCCGATCTCGATCCAAAAGCATGCATTATGCAAGAAGAAATTTTCGGACCTGTTGTGGCGTTTACGAAAGCAAAAGACTTCGACCATGCGCTTGAAATCGCCAACAATACAGAATACGGCTTAACAGGTGCTGTCATTTCAAATAACCGCTTTAACCTAGAAAAAGCGCGCGAGGAGTTCCATGTCGGAAACCTTTACTTTAATCGCGGTTGCACAGGTGCGATCGTCGGCTACCATCCGTTCGGTGGGTTCAATATGTCTGGAACAGACTCGAAAGCAGGTGGACCAGACTACTTACTTCTTCATATGCAAGCAAAAACGGTATCCGAAATGTTTTAATGGAAAACCCCTCTTGGCGAAAACGCTAAGAGGGGTTTCAATTATGTAACATAAGAGCGATAATAAAGAAAAACATCTTTCATATGATATAGAAGTGGGTGGTGATGGGCGATTGAGTACAAACATGTACGGATTAAAAAAGCAAACCTTTTATAACCTCATTTATGTGTTTCAAAATTATGCGAACATCATTGAAAAAGTGATTTTGTTCGGATCAAGGGCAAGAGGCGATTATAAAGAAACGTCGGACATCGACATTGCGATTAAGTTTAGAAGCCATAACGAGCAGCTGTACCGCATTCAAGACGATTTAGCAGAAGCAAATATCATTTATACGGTGGATGCTATTGATTATGGAAGGATCAGCAATGAAAAACTCAAATCGTACATTGATCTCGAAGGAAAGATTATTTTTTTAACGAATGAACGAGGGGAGGCTGTTGTGACGATGAATAAAGTTATTGATAAACTATTTGACTTTGAAAAAGCATAAAATAAACTACATCAAAGCATTACGCGTGATGTGGAAAAAGACGACCTAGTTCTTGACGCGACAATTCAACGATTTGAATTTGCGTACGAACTAGCATGGAAATGGATGAAAAGTTACTTAGAATATAACGGAAACAATGAAGTAACAAGTCCGCGAAAAACGATTAAACAGGCATTTAAAGAAGGACTTATTCAAGATGGAGAAGCGTGGATTCAAATGTTAGAAGACCGAAACAGAACATCACACACATACGATGAACAAATAGCGATGGAAATTTATGAACATGTTCGCCAGCTCTATGTTCATTTATTTGATCAGTTATTAGTAGAGATGAAAAAACGAGTTCGTGAATTAGAAGAATAGGGAAAATCTTTTCATCGGTAACTATTCAGCCACATCATAAAGTGAGCTGAATATTTTTTGCTTTTCCTGTCTATGATGTGAATACTGATAGACAAGGAGGTGAATCGCATGTTGACGGTACAACAAGCTGTATTTACAGTTGAGAGCTTCATCGGCAAAGTCCAACAACAAAAACAGCTCATTCATCAACTCGTTCAAGAAAATGAACATTTGCGTCAAGAAAACAAACAGCTGCGCAAAGAAAATGAACAACTCAAATATCGCGTTCAAGAGCTGGAAGCACGCACGAAAAAAAAACAGCTCCAATAGCCATTTGCCTCCATCTTCTGACCGTTTTCACACCCATTCTTCTCGCAAGCCATCTGGCAACAAGCCAGGCGGACAAGAAGGACATCAAGGAACGATGCTCCATCAAGTGGAACGTCCACATCATCGCATCGTCCATCGTGTGCACACGTGTCAAGGATGTGGGGCTTCTTGATGTGGGGCTTCTTTGCGTGAAGTCAAACCGTTCAAAGTCGATGTCCGTCAAGTGTTCGATCTCCCTCCCGTGACGATCGAAGTGACACAACATGAACGTGAAGTGAAATCCTGTCCACATTGCCGATGTGTTCAACAAGCGGAGTTTCCACCACATGTCACGAATCATGTGCAATACGGTCCACGTCTTACTGCACTCGTTGTTTATTTGCACCATATCCAATGGATCCCTTACAAACGTTTGAGTGATACGATCGAAGCATTATATCAACACCCAATCAGTACAGGAACCCTTGCCAATATGGTGAAACGAGGTCGCCAAGCGCTAGAATCCAATATGGACATGATCGAAGACGCCTTACTTGACTCTGATATCTTGCATGTCGATGAAACGAGTTTGCGCATGGATGGGAAACTCGCATGGGTGCATGTCGCGTGTACATCGAAATATACGTACTTGGCTTCCCACGCTTCTCGTGGAAAGAAAGCGACCGATGACATCGGGATTCTTCCGCGGTATCAAGGAACGATGATGCATGATGGGTTCGGTACGTATCCGAGATACACGAAAGCCACACATGCTCTTTGCCATGCCCATCATTTGCGTGAATTGAAGGGTTTCATCGAACAAGACATGGGCAACGCGCATGACCACGTTTCTGTTAGCCGCCAAACAGGCAGTCGAAGCCCATCACGGTGCACTTTCCAAAAAAGAAGCGAAACGATGGGAACGAATGTATGATCGCATCCTAGCGAAAGCACAGCACCGATTGGAAACGATGACGCCTCTTCCGAAAAAAGCACTCGCTTTTGTTCGACGGCTTCAGAAACGAAAGGAAGAAGCGCTGCGTTTCTCACGTAAAGTGCATGTTCCCTTTGACAACAACCAAGCCGAACGCGATCTTCGCATGGTCAAAGTCAAAGAGAACATTTCGGGTACGTTTCGTGAAGAAACATTCGCCCAGTCTTTTTGCATCACAAGAAGCATCGTTTCCACACTGACGAAACACGAAAAAAACGTGT
>NZ_JBTZSY010000062.1:0-10985 GCF_054815885.1 Anoxybacillus sp. TBDG-1 | reverse complement strand
TATATAAACTTTAATACCTTCCTTTGGAAATTATATTCCAAAGGCTAGGTGGGGGCTGTTTTTTGCCAAATTTTGTTTTCAGGATAGACAAGGAAAGAAGGAAATATTCAGCTCACTTTATGATGTGGCTGAATAGTTACTCTTCTTTTTTGTTTGGTTGTAAATTTATGTTAGCAAATTTGCTCATCTACAGTAATGAATAGAAAGAAAGTGAGAGGATGTGACTAGTAAAGTCCTCTCACTTTCCGTTTTTTATTGTTGAGGGATGTTTACTTCAAATTGAAACGGCTGAATATCAATATCATAGTTTTCGGAACTTCCTTCGAAATAAAATTTAATTACTTGTTCGTTTGGATCAATAGCCGGAAAAGGAATAATCGCTTCTACATTTGTGTTAGGCAAAATATCAGACGGTACCTCAGGATAATCTGCTTCAAAGTTATCTGCTTTCTCATGTTGTGTATTTCCAACTAAAAGCTTTGCACTATGCTCCCAAAAGTTGATTTTGTTATTGCTTTGATTAGAGATTGTAACATATGCTCTTGTTTCATCCTCCGCAATCTCTACTTTATTAAGCTTTACAGTATAGCCATGCTGATTGATTTCTTTATTCACTTCAATTGCTTTGATTGGTTTAGAAAAAGCCGTTACATAATCTGCCTTCTCTATCTTTTCAGCATCGATAATTGGGGCTGTAACTTTTCCACCTAATGCATTTTCTCCTTCAAATGATTCTCTTACTGTCCCAATCACATGAATAATATCTTCATTTTTTACATTTGTATTCGGTTCTGCTACAACGAGTACATTCTGTTCACTATTTTTTGGATCAGCAAATGCTTGAATATAAACACCGTCATCATCTTTCTCTGGCTCCACAAAAATTTTAGCATAGAAGTCTACTTTGGAGCCTTTATATTTATCTGGATTAGAAATCATTTTTTCAAATTCTTCTTTTGATAATGGTTCTTTCGATTCTTGTTTTTTGTCGTCATTTTTACTTGTAGATGATTGTTCAGATGAACAACCTGTTGTAGCTATGATCCCCAATAAAATTATGAAAAAAAGTGATAAAAACTTTTTCATTTTATTCCTCTCCCCCCTTAACAATATTTTAAAAATAAACCTTTTTCCTTCTTAACAAAAGCAGAAACTACAAAATATTGGATAAAATTTCTAAAGAAGAAACTTCACCATATTTGTAATTTTCTAGCCACTTATCGTAATACTCATCTAATAATTTTTTTCCTTTACTAGTTAACATTTGTGATGTTAAAGAAAATTCCTCATCAATGCCCAGCTCATAAACTTCTAAACCATATTCGTTCAAAAGTCCTTGATTTTTTAACCAATTCATAATCATAACAAGATGCTGGATCTTTTCCTCGTATGAGGCACTACTTTGTGATTCCAAGTGCCATTTGGCTTTATCATACACTTTTATCGATCTCACTCATTCCAACCTCCACACACGTGTTTGTATTTCTGATGGAAAATGGTACAATTCTCCTGTTTCTTGATCTTTTATATAGTTCCCACCACCATAACGAATTCTTGCCTCTTTTGCTAGCTGTTCTTCCTTTGGAGCTGTCGTTGACGTCACTTCGATTGAATCAACTACTTGTCCATCTTTCACAACAACAAAATCAATTCTTCGAGCTTGCTCTGTCACATCGTCTTTGGGAATATTCCCTTCCTCATTTCGTAAGTACACTTCACTTAACGTCTTATATCCTTCTTGTTCAGGGTACTTTTCTTTTAACTGATCATATACTTCCATCTCGCGCAAATCACCGCTAAGGCGATTAAAGTCGATAATATCCTTTCTGCTTAGTTCTTGTTCATATAAAGGTTTGTCTGCGTCGATATAACTTAATACCTCATTGACGCTTAAATCTTTTACAAATTTAGGGATATTTTTTGACGATAAATCGTTAATTTCTTTTTTCACCATTTCCGATACAAAAGCCTCAATCATACCCCATCCTCCCTTCGGTAATGTTCAACCCACTTAAAATAAAAATCTCTAAACGCGTTGTTTTCCTTTGATTTTTCACGAAGAATACATTGAATAAGCGCCTTCTCATATGCATCATTTCCATTGAAATCGACATACTTCTGCAACGCTAAACGTATTCGTTCATTCCATTCACTAAAATTTTTTGCATTTTTCGCAAAACTAAATAGTTTTTCGACAGGCAAAAAGACTGCTACAAGATGGGACAGATCCTCATATCCCTCTTGTTCCCAAACGTCCATTGTTCCTGTTTTCATGTATTGCAGCAAGTTATCAATTAATATTTGTTTTTCTTTCGAGTTAATCTTACTCTGTTCTAGCCATTTTACGAGCGAGCGCATATCGAGATAGCTTAAGTCAAGCCTCTGTTCAGGTAACACACGTCCACCTAAAAGCAATTTAATCATATCGCTTTTCATTTGCTTGTTATCGTTGTTAATATCACTTGCATGAATGTAAGGGATGGCGTAAGTAAACTCATCAATTTCACATAAAACAGGTTCGATCCAGTTATTTTGATAAACAACAGCAACACCTGTTTTTAACTTTGCTACCTCATTGATTTGGTGTTCGTTCAGCGTTGCGGCTTGTCCAATGTCCTCACGATCATATTTGTCTGGTAGACGAAGGATGATTTTCGTATTCGTGTTTCGAATGACTGAACGATCTAACAACCCTGGAGACTGATCCACAATAATGAATCCTTCACCATATGTTCGCATTTCTGCAATCGCATTTGTTAACATTTCAACCGCTTTTCCTTGAAGATTAGCGCTTTCTTGAGCTTGATCAAAATTCGTACGTCTTAATAAATGGTGCGCTTCTTCCAGTACAGTGACGTGTTTTAATTGATGATTCATTCGAGATGTGGACGACATGCGATGTTCTTGTAATCGCATCAATAAAATTCCCATGACAAGTGCCTTCGTTTCTGTTGAACCGACACGGCTTAAGTCAATCAAACAATTTTGATCAAACAATATGTCATTGTCCGTTTCATCCCTAGAAAACATACGCCCAATTAAACCATTCGTTAGTGAATGAACTCTTGTCACTAAAGCACCGATATAGTCGTTTTTTGTATCTTGAGAATAGGCGGAATGAGAAATAACTTCAGGCAATGTGATAAGTAACTCTTGGAACGTTGGGAAGATTGGATTTTCGTAAACATTGATTGATTCCTCTAAGTCCCAGCCACACTGTTCATAACTTTGTTCAATCGCC
This sequence comes from Anoxybacillus sp. TBDG-1, assembly GCF_054815885.1. Classification (NCBI taxonomy): domain Bacteria; kingdom Bacillati; phylum Bacillota; class Bacilli; order Caryophanales; family Anoxybacillaceae; genus Anoxybacillus; species Anoxybacillus sp. TBDG-1. Next base: position 7,744 of record NZ_JBTZSY010000062.1, on the reverse strand, counting down.
TCCTTCAAAATCGCCGGCATTGCCGCATACATCGGCCAACAAGCGTTAAAAATTTCAATCAATCGGTCAATATGCTCTAACACATGAATATTTTTTGGAAATTGAAACGGATTAATTTTCAACAAAGTCGCAAAATTTGGATTCGTACCGAAAACATGAACATTTTTTCTACCACCAAATACTTGTTTATATTCCCCTTTAGCTGGTTCAATAACGAGAAACTTTATATTCTCCTGATCTAAACGATTTAGTAATGTATATACTGTATTCGATTTACCAGAGCCCGTTGAACCTGTGATAAATGTATGCATAGATAAGCTGTGTAAATTAAGGGAAACTTCTGTTTTTTCAGCTCGCCCCATGTGGAATATTTTCCCTATTTTTATTTTCGCCTTTTTATCATCATCCATGTCATATGTCCAAACGTTTCTCCCAAATTCTACTGCTTCTACAACAGGTAATCCACTGATCGGCTTTCTCGGTAACCCTAAACTAATCGTGAGCTCTTTCCCATTGATTAGCGTTCCGGGAGATACGTGAGGAACATTCAAACCATTATTTACTTCCAAACGAATAAGCGGATGATGCAATTTTCTTAAATACTTCGTAACCATTTCTAGCTTTTCATAGTTATCATTATTCCACGTATTAATAACAGAGTGTTCAATAGAAGAATTGTCCCCGCGTATAATAGATTGGTACGTACTAGCTGCTATTTTTGCTGTCTGAACATCTTCAGCAATAAAGTAGCAAGCACAATTCCATAAACCGTAATCTTCTGAATCTTTTAATCTTTTTAGCTGTTCATCAATTTTTGCAAGTAAATTTGTAACAGATTTATTTTCAAACTTAATTTGCAAACTTCTTCCTGTGCCTTCCGTATATGTTTCCGAATTGTTTTTTGTAAATGTATCCGATTTCGATGTTCCGTCTGTTTGAGTAGTTCCATCCGTATAAGATTTGCTTACTGTTGAACTAGTCGTTTCTCCCGCTGTTGTTCCGAAATTTATTCCACCACCTGCTGCTCTCAGAACCCCACCTATCCCTATTCCTTTAGAAGTACTTTCACTGTATGATGTTCCTTTTGTTGAGCCGTTTGTATAGCTCTGTGTTTTCGCGATACTCTCACTAATTGTGTTTGTAACGCCTTTACTAATTCCTTCTGTCACTGCTTTGCTATCGTTTTCACTAAAAGAGAGTTCGGTATGCTGAAAGGGGACAAGCTGTGAATACAATGTTTCGTATCCTTGATAAATTTGATTGACCGCTTTTGGTTGAACCGGATCAGCAATAAATATAGCCGAAAATGTTTCTCCTTTCATTGAATCAATTAATTTTTCTAATCCTTGTATGTAGCTTTTTTTATCTACATCTTTTAGCGCCGGAATACCTGAAACAGATGTAATGACTTTGTTGGATTCAATGAAACGTGATTGGAATAAATCACATACAATTTTCTCGATTTCGCTATTCCGTAGATTATGAAGCTCTGTTCCTGGGAAATGCCCATGAAAGCTTTTACGTAGTCCTTCTTTTGCTTCATTTATGTTTTGCTGTAAATCAATTGCGCGCACCCCAATATATAAATCAACATATTCTGCTTTGCTATCGAGAATGAAAATGAGTGAATGATTTAAATTACCAACTGTATTAAAGACGCTAATAAGCTTCTCTGAAATGTCTTCATTGCGATCATAAACAATTTTAGTTATTTTAAATAATCGAATGTGTTGTCTCACTGTTACACTTTCGACATGAGGCGGTGTAGGAACCACCTCATGTGCTGTTAATTCAGCCAAGTAATTCTTCTCGACAAATTCACTTGCTAGTTGAAACGATTGAATAAGATCATTTTCTTTACGAACGTCAAGTGCATTCATGAGAAACTCCTCGCAATCTCATTATTTTTTATTTCGGGAAGTAACCGAAATTCGCTGTGTGTCTTTAAACAACTCTTCATTTTTATTTTTTTTATTGATCCCTGTTCGTTTTAAACCGCGCTCACTTATTTTTTCATCAAATAATAAAGCATTGCTATTATTGCCCCAATCACCACCATTCCGAAAGCCATGTCCTTTCCCGATGACCTCGGCTTTTGCTTTGATACTGCATATTTTTTACTTTGCGTAGGAGATTCAGACATCTGAGCTTTTCGCTCTTCTTTGTATACTTCTTTTCCTACTTCTAGCGTATGCTCAAAGCGCTCTTTTGAAAAATTAGTCATTAACTGCGCTTGCAATAATGTAAAATACTCTTTGTCCCACTGTGTGCGGTCATGTCTGAAATCTCTCCCATCATGTTTTTCCCAAATATGAATTCCTGCTGCTTCTGCTTTCCGAACGGCACCTACTGTTTCCCCACGTCGATCGAGGGGATCTGCCATAATATATGAACCAATGGCACTACGAATTTTTTGAATATTTTTTTCTTGAATGGCTCGCTCTAAAAATGTCATCGAACTTATCATCCTTTCCAAACTATATTTCAAGAATAGCGTCTAAACGAGAAATAAAATCGTCAAGCCACTGCTTTTTCTTTTCATTTTCTTTCATTCGTTTTTCTAATTCATCGCCCTCACTTGCTATTTCTTTCAGTTGTTGCACTCGTGATTTCATTACTTCCTCAAGTCGATCAATTTCAGAGAGAACATGGTGCTTTAACCTTTCTTTTTCTTGTTCTAAGTGTTTCAACGCATTCGCAAAATTTTCTTCTAATGAATAACGAAAATCTTGTAAAAAATCTTCCACAAACTCATCCATTTTTACATATTCCATTTTTTCATACACATCTTTTTCGATGTATGTAGACGAAAACCATGTCCACGGTTTATACCATTTTTTATTTTCATTTCTTACCCATTCTGTACCAACTTTCACATTCTTTTCGTATGTGTATGAATCAATTAAATCATCTGCATCAGGTAAATCTGCCTCAAAAAATTCGATTGGTGCTCCTGCTTCCCATTTCCCTTCTTCAAAACCAGCGATGTCACGAATGTATGCGCGATACTCGTTTATATATTTTTGGGCATCATTGTGTAGCCCTTCTGTTATTGCTTTTTCTAAATCTGTAATCGCATCACTTTGTAAAGCTTCTACATCTTTTTTGACACGATTTAAAATAGTGTACGCTTCGTATTTCGGAACGTCTTCATTTCGAAATTTATCAGTAATTTTTTGCAGTTTGTCATGAAAGATTTTATGTCTTACTTTTTCAATGTCGTTTTTGGCGTTTTTAAGCGTTAAGTTGTCAATTTTTTTTCTAAAAAGCTTCGCTTTTTTACCTTGTTTTAACTCTTTTTCTATTCGCACCATCTCGTTGTAAATTTCTTGACGCTTTTGTTCATCGCTTTTCATCTCCTCTTGAAGTTTTTGTACGATACTCTCTCTTTCAACAATTTTTTTGAATGAGTTTACCGCATTTGTTATTTTCGATGTGACCGCATATTTTTCTAAATATTCGTTAATCGCTTTTTCAATAGCCGGAACGCCAGAATGATAAAGCGCTTCTGTATAAAGATCATGTTGGTCTCTTGCCATCATAATTTCGTCTGCGATTTCGTTTTTCAACGATTGGCTTAACGGAGCATATTGCTCTAAGTGCATAATTGGCTCTTCAATAAATAAATTGATCCCTTTTAATGTATTTTCCTGATGCCTAGTTAATCGTAGTCCTTGTTGATGCATGCGAATGACTTTTGCCGTTTCAGCTGATACAGGATAAATGTTTGGATTTTCAATTCCGTGTAATTCTAAATAGTTTCTAACACGCTCTAAAACTTCACGTATATCTTCCCCGTTTTCCGGATCAAATTCATCAGCTTTATTCAGCGCAAAAATAAATCGATCTTTCGACTGTTTCCCTCCTACCTTCATCGCTTCTGCAACGCTACGTAACAGAATATAATCGTCATCTGTACCCAATTGAGTTCCATTTAACACATATAAAACCATCGGTTTGTTATCATCTTTAATGACCCGGTACGTATGATCGCGATGACTTTGATCAACTGAGTTATTCGGCCCTGGAGTATCGACTAACACTAAGTTCATTTTCTTTGTAGAGATTGCTGGAATATTCCCTTTCACTTCAATAACATTTATTTCTTTTCTTTCATTAAGTTCCCTCATATCATCAATGGTGACATCGTCTTTAGCGACAAGTTCATTTCCATCGGCATCATAACAAACGGCAGAATAAGTGGAACACTCGGGGACATTTTTAATTCGGAAAATGGTAGCCGTACACGCTTGATTTTTAGACGGCATTAGCTCTTTTCCTAACAGCGCATTAATTAACGTGGATTTTCCAGCACTCATCGTCGCAACCACGGCAATTTCAAACTCGCTATCTAACGCTTTATCAAAATTCCCCTTCACCTTTTTGCTACGTAGCGATTCGAATGGGCCTTTTTGCATATGTTCAACTAATTTTTTCAACTCTTCTATTTTGTCCCCACTTTCTTTCGCTGGAATATGCTCAACAGAAACGGAAGGGAATGTTTTGCAAATTCCTATCATATCTTCATAGTCAGGCAACGTTCCTTGAAAACGAATATGTAAATGATCTTCATTCAACTCTTCCATTAACATTGGAAGCAATTCATGCATCCATACTTGCAATCTTTCGTTTTTATATTTACTAAACTTATCGTTTTCCATTATATTTTTCCCATCTACTTCAACGATTGTTTCTACAGTGAACGGATTGTATTTGATATACACTTGAATCATGTCTAATGTTCCTCCTCAACTATATAAAATTTTTTATTTGATATATGCCCGAATGTTTTAAAACAGTGTAAATGCGTTCAATGTCATAAGTTGTATCTTTTATTTTTATTTCTCGTTGTTCATAAGAAATGTCTGAGTGAAACGCATAAGGTATGGTGGTGTATTTTGTTAAATCTTGTGTTTCTTTTGAAAAATGATTGTAAAAGAAATCAAATTGAATTCGCTCTCTTCTTGTTAAAGTTTCACCGTGCAAGACTTTTTGACAAAGGAGACTAATATAAGCAGAAAATAACATCATATGTGGATTTTCAAATCCGTTTTGTTGTACGTATGTTTTTGCACTTTCTAGCAATTGTTGTAGCGATTCATTTGCCTCTTCATCAATTTCGTCTGCTTTATTCACAATAAACACAACTTGTTTGCCAGGATTATTAGAAATATATTCTTTGACGAAATTAAGCAATCGAAGATCATCATTCGTGCCGAGTTGAGTTGCGTTCATAATATAAAAGATTGTATCGTAATGCGCATTTCGTATCGCCTCCAAAGTATTTTTTTCATGGATGCGATTTATTGAGTTATTCGTTCCCGGCGTATCGATTAGTACAACTCTATTTTTAATGTCTAACACCTCTGACATACTTCCCTCTATAAATACTTCTTCAACTATCTCGTTCTCATTCAGCTTTTTCATCGTACGTTCGATATCATTAATCACGTATTCAAAAAGTGCATTTTTATCATGTTGCACAATAAAATGTTCCATATAGGGGCGATGAACATAAACAAACGCTTTGGCAGTACATGCTTCATTCTGCGCAGGAAATACGTCCTTCCCCACTAAACTATTTAGAAAAGTGGATTTACCCGCACTCATTGTTCCAACAATCAAACATCTTTTTTCTTCAGTTGCCAAAAAATTGATCTGTTTTTTGTATACATCGTAATAAAAGGTTAAATGCTCAAATTTTTTTTGCTCTGCATATGATTTTGCAGTTTCAAAATCCCCACTCTTCAGGGAGTTTGTAAAATAAATAACGAACTGTGCATCCCGATCATTAATCTCCAAGTCTTGTTTCACTGCTTGAATAGAGGGATTATCAAGCGAACAACGGCCATATATGAGTAACAAATAATTTGCAAAAAACAAATATTTGTAGCTATATATTCGGAGTCTCATTTTTTTGAAACTCCATCTCGTCTTGCGAACTTGCTTTACAAATTGAAATCTCACATGAGTTTCTAACAACTGTGTTTCTTCGAGTGAAATACTAAAACTATGTTCATACAAAAGAGCAATTGATTTATAGTATTTCATATATTGCTCATCTTTTTGCGCATAATAGTGTAGTAATGTTGCGTATGCTTTACGAAGTTCGTCACTTTCGTAACAAATTGGATGATTACGATAAGAAAACGAGCAAATAAACTTGTAATAATCAAAACTATCTATACTTCGATTAAAAGGCTTACTATTTTCAACCACTGTTGCATCATTCCTCTTTCTACACGTCTTCGTAATGAAACTTCTAAAAGTGCCTAGTGATTCTAAGTTTGAGTATAATTCCCCAACATCTCTTCAATCGTCTTTCTCATCTCTTCGCGAAATTCTTTCGGTTTCATCACCTCCAAAAATTGCGCTTGGCTCAATAGCCACATTTTAATGCCGCGACCGTATACTTCCGCCTCGATGATGAACGCTTGTCCATCTTTCCCAATTACTTTCGCCGTTGGCAAGCGATCTAAAATCGCTTGTAACGAAGGACCCCAGAAACGAAACGTAATTTTCATTAGCTCACCAGGGTGCATAAATTGGACTCGTTTGCGAAACTCGCCTTCTTCGAACCTCGTCGCGTAGTCCAATTTGAAACGCTCCTCGGTCACTTCATAGCAAACAATTCGATCTACGCGATAAATCGTTGGAAAATCAAACTCATAGTCTGTTAAAAAAGCGATGAGATAAAAATAATACTCAGAAAATACAATACCTACAGGCTTTAGTTTTCTTACAACGGTTTCGTCACTACCCTCCTTTTTATACTCGACAATGACCATCTTCTTCATGTAAACCGCTTCACTTAAATCCCAAATGAAGCGGATAAGCGGTTTATGATGATGCAAAGATACATAATGAAAACGTTCATTTTTAATGATGTTTTCAATAAACGAACGCGATTTTGTATTAGCTGATGAAATGAGCTTATCAAGTAGCTCATTCATTTCTTCTATTTTGAGTGCACGACTTTCAAGCAATATTTTTGCTAGGATAAGAATATCTTCATTCGCTAAATACCCTTGTTTCGTTTCTTTCTCTCGCCATACGTATCCTTTCTTTTGTCGATCATATTCGATTGTCACTAAATCATAAAACGTGTCTGCAATATATGCTCGCAAATCGTCAATATCCCTTTGGATTGTTTTTTCATTTACATCAAACCGAGCCGCTTCTTGCTTTTTTAAAATCGTCTCTCCCTCGCGCAATCGGTCATATATTGACAAAATTCGCCCAGATTTCGAACGTTGCCCATTCACCATGTTTCACTCCATTAGTATAGAAATGTTATATATAATGATGCCCTTTTATGTAAAACATTCATTTACCATCTTTTATAACAATATATTACTATTTTACATGGACAATATATGTACTTAAAGAAAAAATTCAAAATTTTTTGTCGTATGTTCTGTTCGATCTCTCTCTTTTTGTCGAATGATGATATAATAGAAAAGAAAAAAGGAGGTGAATGTGGTGGAACAGTTGTTGCAGCGCATTTTTGATGAGCTGGCATTTTTGCGCGCAAACATGGCAACGAAAGAGGACGTTGCTATGTTAACAAATGACATTCGCGCATTAGAAAGCCGCGTCAGCCATATCGAACAGACAATGGCTACAAAGGACGATATCGCGAGCATCGAGCAACGTATGGCAACAAAAGACGATGTCGTAAGCATCGAGCAACGTATGGCAACGAAAGACGATGTCGCAAGCATCGAACAACGTATGGCGACGA
>NZ_JBTZSY010000061.1:0-11408 GCF_054815885.1 Anoxybacillus sp. TBDG-1 | reverse complement strand
CTACGACCGCTCGGTTAACAGCCGAGTGCTCTACCACTGAGCTACTGCGGAATAACTCAATCATTAGGACTGTTTATATTGTATTTACTCTTTTTTGATTTGTCAACTGTCTTTTCTATTTTATTTCTTCGTCGAATAACGACGGCTTTTATAATTTAGCATATAAAGATTTGGCTTGTCAACACTCTTTTTTTATTTTTTTCAATTTCCCTCGACAAAAACCACATACGTATCGAGTTGTATCTACCGCTTTTCTTCGCACGTACATATAACGACATGATGTACATTCGTAATAATACGTTTTCCTTTTCTTCTGTAATACAATGGGCTTACAAAAGCGTGGCGCTTGCACTTTTTTCAATAGTTCTCGAAAGTCACGATCGCGATGGCGATACCCTTTTCCTTCAAGATGCAAATGGTAATGGCATAACTCATGCTTGATGACTTGAATAAATTCATCTTCCCCGTATTGTTCGTAATATTTTCGATTTAGTTCAATATGATGCGTAGAAAGAATGTATCGTCCCCCAGTCGTTCTTAAACGATCATTAAATATCGCTCGATGTCGAAACGGCTTATGAAATACATGTAATGATATGCGCTCAACAAGCGCTTGTAACTCGCGCTCATTCATTTTATTTCCGTCCTTTCACCATTGGGCTCTTTTACTCATAACATAATAAAAAACAATTTGAAGGTGATCATTATGCCGATGTGGCTAAAAAAGCAAATGCGACGTGCATACTATGAGAAAAATCGCGCTCAAATTAAACTTCTCAATCAATGTTGGTTTTTTTATCGGAAAACACACTGCTCATGACAGTGTGTTTTCCGATGTTGGCGGAATCATTGTTAAAGCGATACGTTCTTTTTGCAAATCGACTGAATCGACCCATACTTTAACAATATCACCTACTGATACGACATCAAGTGGATGTTTCACATATCGTTTGCTTAATTTCGAAATATGAACAAGCCCATCCTGCTTCACACCAATATCTACGAATACGCCGAAATCAACAACGTTTCGTACCGTTCCCTCTAATTCCATACCTTTTTTCAAGTCTTCCATTTTTAACACATGTTTCTTTAAAATCGGTTTTGGCAAATCATCACGAGGATCGCGCTCTGGACGCTTCAGCGCATCGATAATATCTTGAAGTGTCAGTATTCCGATATTCAGCTCTTGTGCTACTTCTTCGATGCTGATCGCTTCAAGCGCACTTCGCAACTGCTCACTTCCAATTTCTTCCGTTGAAAAGCCAAGTCGATGCAACAATTGATATACTTCTTCATATCGTTCAGGATGAATCGGCGTGCGATCTAACGGCTCATCTCCGTCTAAAATACGCAAAAAACCGATACATTGTTCATACGTCTTAGCCCCAAGGCGCGGTATACATTTTAATTGCATGCGATTAGTAAACTTCCCATGTTCTTCGCGATATTTCACTATATTTTCGGCTACAGTCTTCGTTAGACCAGATACATATTGCAATAACGTCGAGGAAGCGGTATTGACGTTTACACCGACTTGGTTCACGACTGTTTCAACGACAAACTGCAACGACTGTTCTAGCTTTTTTTGTGACACGTCATGTTGATATTGGCCGACCCCAACAGATTTTGGATCAATTTTTACTAATTCGGCAAGTGGATCTTGCACGCGCCGAGCAATTGAGACGGCGCTCCTCTCTTCGACTTGCAAATGGGGAAACTCTTTGCGTGCTAAATCTGATGCAGAATATACACTTGCTCCCGCTTCATTGACAATCAAATAAAACACGTTTCCTTCCCATTCTGCAATTGTATCAGCGATAAACTGCTCCGTTTCTCGCGATGCCGTTCCGTTGCCGATGGCAACCAACTCCACTCGGTATGTATGAAGTAATTGCTTTAATTTTTCTTTTGATTTTTCGACCTCATTTTTCGGTGGATGCGGGTAAATAACATCAATATGGAGTACTTTTCCGGTCTCATCGACGACAGCTAACTTACATCCTGTACGATACGCTGGGTCTATCCCTAAAATGACTTTCCCTCTTAATGGTGGTTGCAACAATAAATTGCGTAAGTTTTCGGCAAAAATGTGAATTGCCCGTTCTTCCGCATGTTCTGTCAGCTCATTTCGTACATCTCGTTCAATAGATGGGGCAATTAAACGTTTATATGCATCTTCAATTGCTTCAGCTACAATGTCAACCGCCGGTGATTGCTCATTTGTTATGACTTGTTTACGAATGTACTCAATCATTCGGTTCGCGTCTACGTGAATGGCAATACGTAAAATTCCTTCTTTTTCACCCCGATTCATCGCTAAAACGCGATGAGCAGGTGCTTTGGCGATCGGTTCCTGATGATCATAATACATTTCAAATACACGCTTTTCGTCTTTTTCTACTTCTTTTCCAAAAGAAACAATTGTGCCCGTTTGCCATGTTTGTTGACGAATCCATTGACGAAGCGCAGCGTCATCTGACACTTTTTCAGCGATAATATCTTTTGCACCTTGAATGACTTCTTCAACCGTATGCACTTCTTTTTGTGCATCAATAAACAGTTGCGCTCGCTCTTTGATGGGTTCGCTCGGAAACGTTAACAACCATTCCGCAAAAGGTTCGAACCCTTTTTCTTTTGCAATTGTTGCTTTTGTTCGCCTTTTTTGTTTATATGGGCGGTATAAATCTTCCACTTCTTGCAGTTTCGTTGCTCTCGTAATCGCTTCTTTCAGTTCGTCCGTTAACTTTCCTTGCTCATCGATTAGACGAATGACTTCTTCTTTTCGCTTCGCTAAGTTTTGCAAGTAATTCCATTCATCTAAAATGGTTCGAATTTGTACTTCATCGAGCGCGCCAGTCATTTCTTTTCGGTAACGAGCAATAAACGGGATCGTATTTCCTTCCTCATGAAGTTGAACGACTTGTTGCACATGCACAAATGGAATGTTTAATTTCGTAGCCAATTGCTTTAGTAGCTCCAAACAAAATTCCTCCCCTAAACAAAAATAGCTACACAACGTAGCTATTTTTCCAACGTATTAAAAATCAATAAGACCAAGACTAATTTGCAATGCTTCATCTACTTTATCCATCATTTCGTCATCTAGATGGGTAATCTTATCTGTCAGACGTTGTTTATCAATCGTCCGAATTTGTTCAAGCAAAATGACAGAGTCCCGTTCAAATCCGTAGCGCTTTGCGTCGATTTCAACATGTGTAGGCAACTTCGCTTTCTGGATTTGCGCGGTAATGGCAGCAACAATGACGGTTGGACTGAAACGGTTCCCAATGTCATTTTGAATAACAAGCACAGGGCGCACGCCCCCTTGCTCTGATCCAACTACTGGAGAAAGATCGGCAAAATACACGTCACCACGTTTGACAATCAAAAGATTACCCCCCGCTAACTAAGCGTTCAACGGTGTGGTCAGCTTCATATTCCGCAAGAAAAGCTTCCGACGCAAGCGACAAATTAATTTTCGCCATCTCCATATACCCACGTCTCATCGCTTCCCGAATTTGACGTTTTTTCCGTTCGCGGATGTACATTTTCATCGCTTGGTAAATGAGCTCATTTCGGCTGCCGTTTTCTTGCTTCACAATTCCATCTAATTCGCTCACTAACGCCTGCGGTAACCGAATAACAATTTCTGTTGTTGCGCTGGATTCAGACACAAACACACACCTCCAACTAAACTACAACCACATAGTCGCTCCCAATTTACATCATACCATTTCATCATCGCGATGCAAAGTCATTTCGAGCATCATTTGTCCAAATTTTGTAGAAATTTTTCGAAAAACATCGTTCTCATTGCATCTATCTACTATAATACCGCATTTCTCACTTCAATTATACTCTTGTTTTTTAAAAAAATACGAGGAACACGATAACTAATTGTACAAGGAACTTCGTAATTAATCGTATTTACATGCGCTGCAACATCATCAATGGAAATACGATCTCCTTGTTGTTCACCAATAAGCGTCACTTTTGCACCAACAGGGAGTTCATAAGGTAAACGAATCATCATTTGATCCATACAAACACGCCCAACAATCGGAGCTCGTTTTCCATCAACAAGGACAGAAAAGTGCTGCATGCGACGCAACCAACCGTCTGCATAGCCAACCGGAACCGTACCAATCCATTCATCGGTTTCTGAGGTATACGTCGCCCCGTAACTGATTTTTTCCCCTGCCTTCACCTTTTTTACGTGCGTTAAACGGCTATGAAGCGAGAATGCTTCTTTTAACGGATACGGCAAGAATGGTTTCATTTCTTGTGACGGTGTCAATCCATACATAGAAATACCGAAACGAACTGCATTAAATACGCGATTAGGATAGCGTAATGCCGCTGCGCTATTGGCGCAATGGATGAGCGGTGGCTTGAGCGGTAACCATTCTAGCATGTGTAAAAATGTATCGTATTGAAATGAGAAATAGTCCGCATTTTGTTCATCGGCTGTCGCAAAATGTGTATATACTCCTTCAAGTACAAAACATGTATGTTGTTCAAGCACATGTACCATTTGCTGTACTTCTTCTTTTGTTTTCGCTCCTAATCGCCCCATCCCTGTATCTAACTTCATATGAACGTTCAATGGGTGGTCATATGGGACATACATCACCGCTTGCTCTAACCAATCCACTCGAAAAATTGTTAACGCAATATTTTGGCTAGCCGCTAACGGCGCATATAAAGGGTTTGTCGCCCCAAGTACGATGATCGGGACGTCTAAAGGGATCCCTTTTTTTCTTAGCGCGAGCGCTTCGTCCAAAAAGGCTACGGCTAAACGTGTTGCACCTGCTTCAAGCGCTGTTTTCGCTACTTGGATATCTCCATGTCCATAAGCGTTTGCTTTTACAACAGCAATGACATCAACATGAGTCCCGACGTGTTGTTTCATCGATTGTACATTATAAAAAATTGCATCTAAATCAATTTCTGCCCATGTATCGCGATAAAATGCTCGGTCCATCCTTCATACCCCTTCAAAAATATGTTCACGTTTGATTATTTCTTTTGTCCTTGCATGATGTCAATAAAAAAATAAAGACCCGCTACAGCGAGCCTCATTTCATCATTTTTCCTTGCACAGAGCGAGCAATGGCGATCATTTCATCTGTCGTTAACTCTTTCGACGCAAGGACAAAATCGATCCCTTTGTACGTCCACGTTAACATTCCATCCGACAATGCACCGACGGCAAAACCTAAGTCAACCGGTTCCCCGCGTACGGTTGTCGAAACGTTTGCAGTTGGAAGAGCGTGCGCTTTTTCTTGCACAAGCGTAAACGATTTTTCCCCAACAAAGGTCATCACGATTCGTTTCCCGTTTGCTGTTGTAAATTCTTTTTCTTCTACAAGTTTCACGCCATCAAGTTCATATGTCGGGTACATGACAGGAACTGCTTGTTGATTCGCTTCTGTCGTCACTTCTTGTTCATTTTCCAACTTCGCTCTCGTCATATTTTTACTTACATCAAAGGCGTTATCGTCAAACGCTGCATTCCATTCCACTTTTGAAAATTCTACAGTCAACATCGGTTGCGAGTCAACGTCCATGACGGTCACTTTTACTGGCGTTAAATCTTTTTTATTTAATGTGATCTCTTGTTTTGGCAACATTTTTTTGTTTTCATAATTTGTTTTCGTTTGGAACACGTAATGGTTTTTTGTTGCTTTAAAATCCGCTTTTGAATCAGCTAAGATGTCTTTTACGAGCGATTCGTACAAATACACTTGACTTGTGTTTTGCGGCCAGTCGCTTTGGAAACGAAAACTTTTATTTAGTGCAGGTGTTAATACAAATACTCCTTCGTCGTTTCGCAAAATCATTTGATGTTGATCACGCTGGGCGTTTTTCAAGTTCACACGATAGTAACTTGGAGACTTATGCCAAATTTCGATTTCATACACTTGTGGCTCCGTCCCTGTTTGAAGCGTCATTTTTGCTTCGGCTTTGTACCCAGACATCGTTTGCACTTTTTCATCGAGCGCTTTTAACACATCTTGTTGCGACTTTTCTCCGCAAGCGGTCAAACTGCCTACAACGAAGAGAAGCAGGCACAAAAAAAGCCATGTTCGTCTCATCTTTTCAACCCCTTTACCTCATTTGGACTTCCTTCATAAGCCATCATATGAGGTCAAACGGGAGAATATGCAGACTAGCTTGACAAGCGTTCAATAATTACTTGGGCAACTGCATAATGTTCACTATGTGAAATGGAAACGTGCACACGTTCATTTGGCGAAGAAGAAACAATATACGGTTTTCCATTTTCGTCATTTTTTATTTCAATATCATGAAAAGAAACGTGAGTCCCAATCCCTGTCCCTAATGCTTTCGCATACGCTTCTTTTGCGGCAAATCGCCCTGCCACAAATTCAATTTTTCGTTTTGCTGATCGGTCATGAAGACAAGTGCGCTCATTGTCCGTTAAAACACGTTCAATGAATTTTGGCTGTCGGTTTATTAGCTCTGCAATGCGATTTAATTCGACAATATCAATGCCAATGCCGATAATCATCTTGTATCCCTCCAATAAAGAAAAAGAAGCTATCCGTTCAGACAGCTTCTATCGCTTTGTGCGCGTTTTTGATCCACGGCCGCGCGTCTCGCTCCGACGTTGGCGCGTTTGTACTTGCCGTTTTTTCTCTTTTTTCATAATCGGCGGCTCTTCTGTCAACTGCACCGGCGTCATATCCGGCTCTTTCGTTAACATTTTAATACACGCAGCAACGAGTGAAACAGAGTCATGTTCTTCTAATAATTCCTCTGCAGCGCGTTTATAAAACGATAAATTGTTGTGCTCAATCGTCTCAAGCAATTTTTCAATCGCTGCCCGTTGTTGGCCTTCAAGCGCCTCATCTAACGTTGGCGGTTTCATCCGTTCCATTTTTCGCTTCGTCGTTTTTTCAATGTGGTGCAACTGTCCAAGTTCACGTGGAGTAACAAACGTGATCGCCATGCCTGTTTTGCCCGCACGCCCTGTCCGACCGATGCGGTGAACATAGCTTTCTGGGTCTTGTGGAATATCGAAATTGTATACGTGCGTGACACCAGAAATATCTAAACCACGTGCAGCTACGTCTGTCGCCACTAAAATATCAATAGAACCTTCCTTAAACTTACGCAATACAGATAAACGCTTTGCCTGACTTAAATCACCATGAATCCCCTCTGCTGTGTAGCCACGCAAATTGAGCGCTTCTGCTAGCTCATCGACACGACGTTTCGTTCTTCCGAAAACGATCGCTAATTCAGGGGATTGAATATCTAATAGGCGCGTTAACGTATCAAACTTTTTCTTTTCTTGAATTTCAATGTAATATTGTTCAATGTTTGGAACGGTCATTTCTTTCGCTTTTACGCGAACGAGTTCTGGATTGTTCATAAATCTTTCTGCGATGCGACGAATCGGTTCAGGCATCGTCGCTGAGAAAAGAAGTGTTTGACGCTCTGTTGGCACATGGCTTAAAATTGCCTCAATGTCTTCAACGAAGCCCATGTTTAACATTTCATCCGCTTCATCTAACACAACCGTATGCACATTTTGTAAACGGAGCGTACGACGCTGAATGTGATCAAGCACACGACCTGGCGTACCGACAATAATATGCGGATGTTTTTTCAATGCCCGAATTTGACGTTCAATATCTTGTCCTCCGTAAATTGGCAAAACGCGCACACGCTTCGTTGAACCAATTTTATATAGCTCTTCGGACACTTGAATCGCTAATTCTCGCGTTGGCGCAACAACAATCGCTTGCACCGCATCGTTGTTCATATCGATTTTTTCAATAAGCGGGATACCGAACGCTGCCGTTTTTCCTGTTCCTGTTTGCGCTTGACCAATGACATCGCGATTTTGCAAACTAAGCGGAATCGTTGCCGCTTGAATCGGTGTTGCCTCTTCGAATCCCATTTTACTAACTGCTTTCATCAACTCTGGACTTAATCCAAATTCTTTAAATGTAACCAATGTTTTCATACTCCTTCTTCAAATAACTTACGAAAAAAGGCATTCCGTATAGACGGAAGTGCCTTGTTGAAATTCATTCCGTAAACAGCTCTCGTTCATCATACCATTTTATGCATATGTTTTCAACAAATTGAACGCCTCTTTTTATTTATTTAACAAAGAAATGATTTCCTCTAGCTTCATACCACGAGATGCCTTGAGTAAAATGACATCGCCTGCTTCTGTCATTTTTTTCACATCTGCTGCTAGCTTTGCCTTATCGTGATAAGAACGAACATGCCCCTCGCTAAATCGTTTGCTCGCTCGTTCAGCAATCGCTTTCGCACGCTCACCGTATGTCAACACATAATCTATTTTTTGCGGATCGATCATCTCGCCAATTTGTTCATGAAAGGCAATTTCTTGTTCGCCCAACTCAAGCATATCACCGACGATCGCTATTTTTTTACGATATCCTGTCAATTGTCCGAGCAACTGAAGGGCAGCTCGCATCGACGTCGGACTTGCGTTATATGCATCGTTAATAATCGTTACCCCGTCAGAACGCTTTATGACTTCTGTACGCATTTTTGTTACAGATAAGCGTAAAAAACCTTCTTTCATATAGTTGATATCCACAGAAGCAAATCGGGCAACTGTAATAGCAGCAAGAGCATTCATCACATGGTGTCGACCGAGAAGCGGCATACGAAACGTTTCGTCTGGCCAATGATTTACCGTAAACGCTGTTCCATCCGCTTGAACATGAATATCAAGCGGATAATAATCGTTTGTCGGTTCCATCCCAAACGTTTGAATATGTGGAAGAGAAGATCGTTGCACATGCGCTTGCAACAGTGGTTCGTCGCCGTGATAAATAAACAACCCATCACGTTGTAACCCTTTCACGATTTCAAACTTCGCCGTTGCAATGCCTTCACGTGAACCGAGCTCTTGTAAATGTGATTCGCCGATGTTTGTAATAATCGCAACATCTGGTTCGGCAAGGGTAGCGAGAAGCTCAATTTCTCCGAAACCGCTCATCCCCATTTCAACGACCGCATATTCTGTGTCCTCTTTGAGGCGTAGAAGCGTTAGCGGCACACCGATATGATTATTTAAATTCCCTTCTGTTTTTTGCACACGGTATACTGTCCCAAGCAATGAGGCAATCATATCTTTTGTCGTCGTCTTTCCATTGCTCCCTGTCACGCCGATGATGCGTGTACGAAGTTGCTTTCGATACGCATGAGCTAGCTGTTGCAATGCAAAGAGCGAATCATCAACAAAAATGAGCGGCACATCTTTCGGTGCATTTGGCTCATGTTTGCTCCATAGCGCAGCCGATGCTCCTTTTTCAAACGCCTGTTGAACAAATTCATGACCGTTAAATGTAGCTCCTTTTAACGGAACGTATAAATTTCCTCGCTCAATTGTGCGCGTATCTGTCGACACACCGTGAATGACAACGGAAGAAAAACGCTCATCAATCGTACTGCCTGAAATCATTGTTTCAATGTCTGCTAATGAACGTGTAATCATATTATCACCTTAAAACACATACGTAATGTTCTGTTTTTCTTCATATCGCTCGATCGCAAGTTGAATGAGACGTTCAATTAACTCTTCATACGATACACCTGTATGTTTCCATAAAAGCGGGAACATGCTAAATGGCGTAAAGCCCGGCATCGTATTCACTTCGTTAATATACGCCTCCCCATCTGCCGTCAAGAAAAAGTCGGCGCGGACTAATCCAGCTAAATCGAGCACTTTAAAAGCAGTAAGTGCCATTTGTTTTATCGTTTCGTATTCTTTATCTGTAATGTTTGCTGGGATGACTAATTCTGTATTTCCATCGACATATTTTGCTTCGTAATCGTAAAATTCTTTTTTCGGCACAATTTCCCCAACAACAGAGCAAATTGGCTCATCGTTTCCGATCACCCCAATTTCTACTTCACGACCAACAATCGCTTCTTCGACGATGACTTTTCGATCGTAACGAAACGCCTCTTGGAATGCCACTTGTAGCTGCTCACGGTTTTTACATTTACTTATTCCTACGCTTGAACCTGCATTTGCTGGCTTGACAAAACACGGATAACCAAGCTCACGTTCTACCGTTTCATATACGGTTTCTTTATGCTTTTCCCACTCTTTTCTTAAGAAAAAAACATAATGCGCTTGTTTTAGCCCCGCTTGCGCAAACAACTGTTTCATAACGACTTTATCCATGCCAACGGCCGATGCTAGCACACCATTTCCGACATATGGTACGTTTAATAATTCTAGCATCCCTTGTACCGTTCCATCTTCTCCGTTCGGTCCGTGTAAAAGAGGGAAAATAACATCAACGCGCTCTTCTTTTTTTTCCAAACGATCTGCAATAGACGCGAGCGCTGGCAAACCTTGTTGAAAGGCAAGCTGCTTCACATCTTGCACTTCCCCTTCAATCGCTTCCCCACGCAACCATTCTCCATCTGTCGTAATGTAAATCGGAACAACCGTAAACTTTTCTTTATTTACCGCATTAATGACAGAACGCGCTGTTTGTAATGATACTTTATGCTCAGGCGATTTACCGCCGTATAATACACCCAACGTGATTTTCATGTTCGTTCCTCCTCAACTGTTCATTCACTTCATTTATTGTAGCATAACTGCTTTTTTATTTATATGACGAAACGAGCCTAGATGGTGACGATGCATATGATTTCCGTGTTTGGAAACGATAGAAAATATAATAGGATAAAAAGGTGTGTGGTTATGAATACAGTGCAAATGCTATTCGTTTTAATGTTATCGATTGGACTGATGAATCATGTCATCATCATTCCTGTGTTGCTTGAAGTTGCTGGACGAGATGCATGGATATCAACTGTCATCGGACTTATATTGCTTATCGTATTTCTCCCTGTTATTTATTTCCCTATAAAACAATCGCAACAGACGCACATCTTTCAATGGTTAAAAAAAAATATCGGAACTCCAATCGCCTATTTTATCGCTTCGATTACATGTATATATTTACTGATTATTAGCGTTGTGACATTAAAAGATACGACAACATTTACAACAACATCATATTTAACAAGAACACCAAACTGGGCGATCATCATTACACTTTGTGTCATTTGTTTTTATAACGCCTCGATTGGTTTATCATCCATTGCCAAAACATCAGGTATTATTTTACCTTTCGTCGTATTGTTCGGTATATTTGTCGCTTTAACGACTATACCACATAAAAATTATGAGCTGTTAAAACCTATGCTCGAAGATGGATGGGAACCTGTTTGGAAGGGGATCATGTATGTCGCTGCTGGCTATGGAGAAATTGTTCTTTTACTATTTATGCAACAACAAATGAAAACGAACATTTCTATCCTGAAAACAAAATTTGGCAAAAAACAACCCCCACCTAGCCTTTGGAATA
>NZ_JBTZSY010000060.1:0-11754 GCF_054815885.1 Anoxybacillus sp. TBDG-1 | reverse complement strand
GGCCGTCCTGTTCCCTATGGGCTATGGGCGACACTAGGGGGCTTGGGGGAAGTGGACAGGCCGTCCTGTTCCCTATGGGCTATGGGCGACACTAGGGGGCTTGGGGGAAGTGGCGCTTCTTTTGTTCTGCACGAGAATTTTTGAATATCTCCAATAATGTCGAAGTATAATAACGCATCTCGGGATGAGGGGCTTCGCTCGTGTGGAACGACATCAACTCAACTACGTTTCGTTGTGTCGTTCCGTTCGCGCCGTTGTCATCGCCTGCGGCGAACGTTCGGTCCTGCGGACACTCACTTGAAAACGGCGCGACACTCGCTCGCCCCTCTCGGGGTGTTGTCCTGCTCCGTAAGCCAAGCTTCAAGCGACACTGTCGTGTCGCAAGTCGCAAGGCAAACTTCGCAGGACAACTGTCTCGCAATGCTCATTCGCAATGCTGTCGCAAAGCTCATGAGCAAAGCGAGACAGTAAAATCCTTGCCCCACAATATATCTGCAAAGAAAGGGGGACACGACATGCCAAGACGCAGCAAACCCTATATCACACAATTCTTCCAGCGAGACCGATTAGCTTTTACCGCCATGTCTCGTGTCGGTCACGTCACCAAAGACCATCTGAAGTCGTGCGGTCTTGCAGATAGTCGCATTAAAAACTACCTCAAAGACGGTCTTATCGAGAAAGTCGCTTACAAAGATGGTAACAAGGCGGGGGAGTGCTATAAGCTAACCAGAGCAGGTCGAGAATTAGCCGAAAGGCAGTGGGCGATACGGGGACATTATCATGCCCAAAGTCCTTTGCATGACATGTCGTTAGCAAATAAGTATTTTTCTTTGCCAGACCATCTGCGAGACACATGGAGGACAGAGACAGAGGTACGAAATATGTTTCAGGAACAGTTGGTGCGATTTAGAGATCAGGGAGAAGAGAATCTGGCTAAATTGTATGAGGATATGTTAAAGAGTGGATTCATTAGCATGCCTGATGCGATTTATACGAACGAGAAAGGAGTGCAGGTTGCTTTCGAAGTTGTTACTAATTCTTACGGTCGTGAGGAGTTGCAAGCAAAAGAAATGTTTATTGGAATCATGAATTTGGATTGTGAGACTATTAGAGTTTAATTTTAATATTTTCTTTTGCTAAAACGGAAATTTTGACGTTTTTTTGTGTTAAACATTGTATTTTTCATTATGTTTTGGAGGTGGCTTTGTGGGTGTAACCAATCGTATAAAAGAGGAAGTTTGTCAGCGTTATTCTAGTTATCTTAGATTGATCTACTGTTTTGGGAACAAGGTTATGTTACGAAAACAACTTTTTGAGTACGCGAAGTTTTTTGGATTAGCCAATGATTACCATGATTTCCATTTGCAAATTAAAGAACTTGTGTATGCTGATATTTTGAGACAAGAGTTTTTTGTTGCACTTGGTCGCTCCACGCAACTACACGTCTTGGTGTTGAGGAAATATGCTATTCGTTTTATCGAGGCAAAGCAGAAGAGTTACGAAGTCTCGGCTGTTCCAAAGTCAAATAGTAATGAGCGAATTTTGTTAAGCTTATTCAAAAACGCTTTTATTTTACAAATTATCATTCCTCGTTTTATAACTACTGGCCGAGATTTGACCTTTGACAATCTTTTTGATTACATTTGCTCACTTGGTAGTAATATTCTCTATAAAAAGAATGAGTCTATTTATTATTTGGATAATTTGTTAAAAAAACCAGATTTATCTCCTTTTGTTAAGGTTAATGAGTTGAAACATATCATTTGGAATTTAGAAGAAAGAAGAGAAAAACAGTTAAGAGGTCTGTGGAAAGGGGCAAAGATGGGGAGAGGTAAGGGAAAAGGAAAGGATCTCATTGTTAATGAAGAAGAAATTAGACAAAACCTTTTGCGTTATCAGTATCATAGAAATCGAGGTAGTATAGATGTCATGGACATTGTTTCAAAGAAGGATAAAAAGATAATAAATTATAGCATTGATAACATGTTTGGTGTCCATGCCTATATTGTTCGGTTGTTTAGAGATGGAACACAGAATCGAATTCGTATAAGTGTGTGTTTCTTTGATTTGAATAACTCTCAAGATATTCATAAGTTTACTAGTAATATTGCTTGTATGTATCAGATGTTCGTGAGGTATTTCAACATTCCCGTCTTTTTACATGTTGGCATTTTCGCTTTGGATGAAGAAGCAAAAAACAATATTGTTACGAAGATGGAAGAGAAAGTAAAAGATTTTTTCACTAAAGAAGAGAAGAAAACCAAGATTGATGCCACACTCGAGAATTGGGGTATAAACGCTTTTATGAGGACACATTTGAAAATTTCGGTTTCCCATCTGGACTTGACTAATCGTTATTTTGATGGGGTGAAATACAACAATCTTTTAAAGGGGTAGAAGGATTCATTCTATGATTGATGAAAATATTATTTGAATTTTTGATGGGGAGTGAGGAAAAAATGATGGAACTATCCATTTTAGAGATTGACTTAGATGTGGCGAAAAGGGTCAGTGAAGAGGATGTTTTTGAGGTTGTGTACTCGATGCGCAATGAATTGCTTGGCATGAATGTCGGTGAAGAAATTCTGGTGGAGATTGGAGACTTAGCCATAATTGTCGAAAGAACAGAAAAGGGTTTGTCTGTATCAAAATGCTTAGAAGTTTTTTAAGTTGTTCTTTTTTGTCGAATTATGTAGTGTTTAATAGGAATATGTGTATTGTTGTTGAACAGTGTAGAAATTTGATAGAATATTGGTAACACTTATTCTATAAGATACAGAAAATAAAAAAGTGGCTGCACCCCTCCTCAGTACTGGCAATACTGAGTTGCAACCACCCACACATTATCCTAAGAAGAATAATACATTAAATTGTGCGTGCATTTCAATAATCATGCACTATATTTTTTCATGTAATTTTTAGGGTGTTGCTATATAGGGGATGCGGCCACGTTGAAGGGAGTTTGAAACGTGGCCTTTTTGTTACAAAAGTTTCAAGAAAACGAAAAGACAATTATTGAGAATTGGTATGATTGTTTTTTGTCTGAAACGAAAAAAACAGGCTTTGTATGTACATTTTCTTTGTTGGATAAAAAACATTGTTTCTATGGTTTGAATGATTTACAAAAATTAATTAGAGCCTCAAGAAGAGGTTTGGAAGATATGTATTTGAGTTTAAATGCTTTTGAGTATGGTTATCGAAAAACAGGTAAGCTGAAACAAATTCGTAATATTGGTATAGATATCGATTGTTATAAGGTGGGTTTGCCCGTTCCAAAAGTACGAGAGAGGATCATCGATCTTGTTTATAAGGGGATAATACCGAATCCTAATCTAGTAATTTTTTCGGGACGTGGACTGCAAATTATTTATTCTATTAGTGGTGGGGCATCGCCAACAATGGCATTTCTTACGCAGTATATTACAGCTCAATACATTTCTAAATTGAGGAATTTAGGTGCTGATACAACTACAACTGATGTTACCCGAGTTTTCCGTTTGCCTGGTAGTATAAATAGTAAAAATGGAAAACAGGTAAGTGTGGAGATATGGAACAAAATAGAATACGATTTGGCGGAGTTGTATGAGTATTGTACACCATTGGAAAATCGAAGAAAGTCAAAAAAGAGCAAGAAATCTATTAAGGGAAAACTCGTTATTCTCAATAATGAGGCAGGATTAAGGACTTTTTATAGTCTGAATAACGCTCGTAAGAATGATTTAGAAACATTGGTTGCTTTAAGAAATGGAAATATTGAAAAGAGGAATGTACTGACTTACATCTACTCTTACACTGTATCCTTAATCTTAAAGAACAAACAACAGACGATAGATTTTGCTCTGCAATTGAATGAACACTTTCAAGATCCACAAGAAAAAAGGGAAGTGGAACGTACTGCGGGCAACGCTTATGACGACGCTATGGAGTTTTTTGTCGAATTCAAAAAAAGAGACTTTAAAATGTGGTATAAGGCCATGGATAACATAAAGAAACCCATGGCAAATAGGACAATTATTGAATCATTAGACATTACGTCTGAAGAAATGAAGCATATGACAACCATAATTGATGCTAAAGAAAAACGTTTCAGGAATACGGAGTATCAGCAAAATAAGCGTCGTTCTCAAGGTATTTTAACAAGAGAACAGTATATTAAGGAACATAACAACAAGCTGGATGATAAGTTGTTTAAGCTGCATGATCTCATGCAGAAAAAGCCTAATGCTAAAAAATCAGAATTGGCAAGGGAATTAGGTATTTCTCGTACGCACTTGTACAGGTTGTTGAATTATCTTTGAGAATGTTGCTGATATAGAGCGAACTACTTTGGAAGTATAAATGATTCAATTTAAATCAACAAATAGCCATATTTTTAAATAAATATGGCTAATTTTACGCCTTTAAGCATATTCCATATATCTTTTTCAGGTATATTGAGTTTTTGGAGACTAAGGAATCTACAGTTAAAAATGATAACAGGTCCTTTGAATTAGTGATAATATATCAGACGTGATTTACAACGTGTTCTATTCGAGTGTGCAAGAAATTAGAAAGAATGTCCAAGCCTTTATTCAGCGAATCAACCAGAAACCAGAACAAACGATCGATCGTTTGTGTGTTCAGTTGTAAATCTTTAATTCAACTTATATAGATCCCCACAGAGAAAAATAAAATATATCTTTAACCCTTTAAGTAGCTTTTTCTTATTCAACTATCGGGTGCTTTACTTCAAGAAGCGTAAGGCAAAATTTTACCAATTACGAAATATCGAATCCGTAAAAAATTTTTTGCGACGGGCTGGAAAACCTCGACAGGAACATAAAAAAATAAGGCTAGGCATTATTAGCCTACCCCCTCTTTCATTAAATAAATGATCAATTTGGAAATTCCTTCGTTCACAAAACTTATGCAAGGAAGCCCCTGTCTTTAGGCATGGGGAGGAATTGCGCCTTACGCAAGTTCCGCTCCCTCTTTTCTGTAAGAATGTTCATAGGGTTTTCCCCTTTCCTCTGCTTACGCAGGTCATATTCTCCTCGACCATGTTATAGATGCTTGTTACGTGCAAAGCACTAGTGCTACCCACCGCACTTGTTTAACCTTGCACGACAGAGGGTAGGGCTGGAGAAGCACCCCACCGTGTCATGACATCTATAACGTAGGCTCTGTTTCAAGCCTTGGTCTGGTCAACATGGGGCTTGCAAGCCCACGACTTTAGTCGTTGGGTTGTTGACTTATTCGACTATTTTTGGTTTAAAACCCAAAGTCCTTTTTTATGATTCTCAATGCTATATCCTCTTTCTTCAAGAAATGGGTCAATTTGAAGGGTAGATGGAAATTCTTCATGAAATTCTCTTTGTAAAGTTTCCAGTAGGTATTGTCCCATTTTGTCTTTGTATTTGCTGAAACATAAATCATACCATTCTTTTAACTGGTCTTCTGTAATTATACCTTGTATCCGATTAAAACCAATTTGAGTTAAAATTGATTGTATTACTTTTGCTTCTGCTTTCTTACAGACTATAACAATTTCATCAGCACGAATACTTTCTGCTATATCATCTGCTACCTCTTCTGTTAAAGTTAAATGCTTTACTTGAACTACTGGACCAAAATTTGTCCACATATCCAACCCTTTATCAGCTGCGTTAGTAACACCAACGCGGTAAATACTTGCGTCTAAATACTTTGATGGTGAATCTGGGTTTAAACCAATAACTAAGCGTGTAAATTCTCCGAAGTCTTTAATCAATTCTTCATCAAGATTATTTATTGTTAATTTTACCTCAACTTCAAGGTACTTGATTATAGTGTAAAATAATGAATAAACAGTAATTTCATATATTTTATCGATACTTTTCTTTAATGCCTTTTCACTTTCAAAAATGTTGAGGAATTCACTGAAACTAAAAGTATCCGCAGTACTTCGAACAAGATATTCCTCTACTTTTCGTACCATCATAAGACGTTCTCTGAAAGTATGATAAATATAACTTTCAACAATACCATTATTTTCTTCATTTTCTTTAGCAAGCACAGCGATTAGTTCAGGTGGAATCGCATTTTTTTCAAATAAATTGTCTTGGAACTTCGCACTTGAAGTACAAACTCTTCCTACAAGTCTTCTTGTGACATCGTCCCGCCATCTTTTTGATTTTGTGCGATAAGTATTTACATCAGAAGGGTCAATCTCATCTAATTTATTACGATGGTGATATAGAATTTCAGCAATTTGAATAGGCTTGTACATTAAGACCCTTTGTTTTTTTATATGATTGTCTAATTTTTCTTTAGCTTGCTTTACGGTATATGACATATTTTACCCCCTAGAGATTAAAACAGAACAAGTTGTTCAAATTTTTCTTCTTCTTTTTCTTCTTCCCTTTTCTGATTATTAACACTACTGTTAACAACTTCTTGTTTATCGTACAAACAAGCTAACATTTTTTTAGCAACTGCACGTATCACTGGGACAGCAACACTATTACCAGTTTGCTTTCTTATTTGTTGGTCGGACACCACTATTTTAAACGATTCTGGAAAACCTTGCAATCTTAGCAATTCTCTAGGGGTGAAACGCCTTTTGCCGTTTACTAATTGATAGTTATATGAAGCACCTGCACGTAAGGCACAAGCGAAGTCATTGATACCGATATTGCCTGATTTATTTTCGTGCCATACTGAAGGGTAAAAAATATCTTTATCTTTCACTTTTTCTAGTCGCTTTTCTATGATCTCAGGTGAAGCCCAATATCTTTTATCAACATCTTCGTCTTTTTCTAATATATCAGCTAATGTTAATCTTTTTTCATTAGAACATTTCGGAAATTCGAATTCGATATTATGGTCTAAGAAACCTACAATAATAATACGTTCTCTTTTTTGCGGTAATCCAAAATCCAAGGCATTTAGAATGTCATATTTAACTTTATAGCCTAAATTCTCTAGTTTGTTTATTATTACCTTTAATGTTCTTCCCTTGTCATGTGATTTTAACTGTTTAACATTTTCTAACAAAAAAGCGGGCGGTCTTTTGTATTCTAATATTCTTTCAATTTCAAAAAACATTGTCCCTCTGGTGTCAGCGAATCCCAGCTGATTTCCCATTATTGAAAAAGCTTGGCAAGGAAACCCCGCTAAAAGAATATCGTGATCAGGTATAGCCTCACTTGGAATTTCACAAATGTCCCCCGCTGGTTTTTCACCAAAGTTTGCCTCGTACATTTGTTGTGCAAACTTATCCCATTCAGAAGAGAAGACACATTTTCCACCTAATTCATCAAACGGAATTCTAATTCCACCAATACCTGCAAACAAATCAATAAACTTAAAATTATACACCTCAAATACACCCCTATTTTCTGTTTATCATTTGTTCTAGTTGCAAATATTTAACTCTCTGATAAGTTGCATACCTTGAACGATATAACAAATTACTAGCCTCAGGAATAGTTAGTGTACTTGCGTTATCTTCAAGGAATTTGTCTTCATCAGAGGTCCACCGCCTTTTAATGCTAGGGGTCGATATTTTATGTAAACCAATTTTATAAGCAACGGTTAATAAGGAATATAAGTCAATATTAACTTCTTGTTGTAAGTCTGTTAACGGTTTTTTTCCCCAACTGTTTAAAAGAAAATTCTCAATATCTCTCACAAACCTGTTCACCACCACTGTTTTTCTTTCTGCTTAGTGATTAGTTTACCATAAAATTTACCTAAAATTAGCAAGAAGGCTCCACCTCTTTAGGTGGGAGATGAGTTGCTTTCTTTTTCTTGACGTTCTGATTGCTCAAGAGCCACTTGCAATAGGTGAAAAATTGCTTGTGTGCGAGTGCCAAACCCTTTTTGTTCTTTGTATTTGTCTACTCTCTCTAAAAGAGTTTTTGGAAAACGTAATACAACTGATTGTTTTTCCATGCTTTCACCCTTAAAAAATGATATACATTTAATATCAACTATGATATACTATGTATATCATAGCATAAAAGGAGGTGAAAGTCATGATAGTTAATAAAGCATATAAATTTCGAATTTATCCAAATATAAAATTGTATTGTTGGATCGATCATATTTATTACGAAAATTAAACGGCATAAATAAAAAGAACACGAACCACATTAAATCAGTCCGTGTTCCTTCGCTTTTCGGTACAACGTTCCTCGTCCGATTCCCGTTATCTCTAATATATGTTTGACCGTATATCCGTTTTCATCACGTTTGGCAAATAATTCTAAAGCATGTTGTAATTTCGGATTTTTTTCGGTGTACTTCGTTGGTCTGCCTTTATATACGCCCCGCTTTTTTGCATCAGCAATACCAACTTTTTGACGTTCCAACATGAGTTCCCGTTCAAATTCAGCAAATCCGCTTAACATCGTAATCATCAATTTGCCGATTGCCGTCGTTGTGTCTATTGTGTCACCGCCCATATTTAGGACGACAAGCCCCACGCCTTTTTCTTTTAGTTCATCAATCGTATTTAACATGTGTTTTGTACTTCTAAAAAGGCGGTCTAATTTCGTAATAACAATTTTATCGCCCTTTTGGACGGTACTTAGTAACTTTTTTAATTCCTTGCGTTCAGCGGTTGCCCCGCTTACTTGTTCCTTAAAAATTTTGTAGCAACCGTATGCCTTTAATTCGTTTATTTGTCCTTGCAAATTTTGATGTTCAGTAGATGTTCTTGCATATCCGTAAATAGGCATTATGCATCATTCCTTCTCACTATTTTGGTACATGTAAATGGTACATAGTAAACTGCAGTACGTCAATAGTTTGATAATGTACCATATGACCACGGTTAAATGGGACGTTATGCCCCCTTTAAGTTGTACGGAGTGCCGCCCATTTCTGCGTATCAGCTGGCGTTTACACGAATACGGGAAAACATTGATATATCGCTATTTGAAACGATATGGAATTTAAAATATGTAAACCGTTGGAAATATGGATTCCACTTCACCTATGATTCGTCTAATGTTCACCTTAACTTCGTAATAGCTTCACATTCCCGTGCGGTATGATTCACATATGATTCGTGAATAGTTCATTCATGATTCACACGTAATACATCATCACTTCACTAACGATTCACCTTTTTTATATCTCGATGGCAATAAATGATGATATAATGAAGGTGAAATGAACGTGAATCGCATGTGAAGGAAATGTGAAAGAGAGGTGAAACGACTATGCAAATGCCCGAAACGGACACACCACTAGAAATAATTTCGGACATTTTGGAACGAGTGAATGGCGGCACAAAAACCGCAGTTCTTTGCAAAGAAATTGGCGTTGGTGAAAAGCGATTACGGGAAGGACTAAAAAATGCGGGCTATGAATATTCGCAAAGAACGAAACGATGGGAATATGTAGGCACATCACCAGAACCGCTAGAACGGTCTATTTTCGATTTTATTCAGAACGCAAGGGAAAACATTAAGCCCGTAAATAAAACGGCTGAAAAAGGCAATATGAAAGCGCCAAGTAAACCGAACAACAACGTTAATAGCAGCGGTGTTTTTTCCGCTGAAGAAATAGCGATATTAAAAGAAATGATTGCGAACTACAAAGGGCGTTCCAGCACGCCCGCAAACGACACAAAACCGCTTTATGAACGAATAATGTCGCTGGATACATCAGAACCCCGTAAACGAAAAACAATCATCATACGGGATTCAATAGCGAAACAATTAGATAATTTTGCGGAACAGACACGATTCAATAAATCTGATATTATCGAATTGGCAATATTGGATTTTATTAGAAAATATGAGAAGGGGGAGGACAATGAAGGAATTTGGAAAGGAAATCGCAACAACGTATAAAGCAGGAACGATAGAAATATTTCACGATTCGCGAATATTTAGGCGACGGGGATTATAGTTGATAAAAAGACCGCTTATTTTCGTTTATAAGGCGTTTTAAACGGGCGGGGAATGGTTTAATATTAGGACAAACAAAAAAAACGCGTTGACGGGCATTTCAAGCGCCTTGAAACACGTTTAATTCCAGTGTAAAGGAGAAGAAGAAACATGGATAATCGGCAGGCATTAGGATATATGTTGTTGGCTTGTCAACGATTGGGATACAGCAAAGAACAAGTCCGAAAATTGTTTGGTGAGATGTATTACCTTTTCGATATTTACACGGAAGAAGAAGCGGAAGAAAAGGGATTTCATTGGTATCATTCGTTAGAGGACGAGAAATAAAAAATAAACGCTAATTTCAACCTATATATTTTGTTGTAAAAACTGTCACTACCAATCCAATGATGATCGAGTGGGTGCAATGAATCTTCAACGAAAAGGAATTGAGTACATCGTTGAAGAAACCATCCAAGCATGACTTGGGTGGTTGGGTAGCCGTCAACCTACCCCGATGTGACACCAAGTTAAGGTAGGAGTGCTTAGCACGTTGGTACTACTGGGTCGTCGCAAGCTCCCACTTAACTTCTGACGAAGTTTGAAGTGGGAGCAGTTGACTAAGCCCTGCTTTTTTATTTTTGGATAAGTCAGCCTGTCAGAATCTGATAGGTAGGGTATCAAAAATTGATAGGATAATAAGTACAAGTATTTAATAATATATTTTTTTTATAATAATATATAAGTTGCAATAAAGAATTTCTGATTGTTCGTTTCTGTTTTACCTCCATACAAGTCGACTTTGATATAACGTGGCGAGTGATCGGCTGGATGGAAAATAAAATTTCAACTTATATAGAAGAGACAAAAAGAAAAATCATAAACACAATAAAGGTATTGGATTAAAATCCAATACCTTTTTAAATGCTAATTATATTGCTATTTTCTTATCAAAAACACATCTAAAACTCTTGATAATTAGAATGTTTTTTTACTTTTTCTACTTCAAAACTGAACTACTTAGGTTTCATAATCCTCTTTTTTTTATTTCTTTTTTGTTTTCGCAATAAAATAAGTATATAGACAATAAAAAAGGGGTGTAGTTGCACTGTGGGAAAAGATCGGATAAGTTTTTCTGATATGGTACGCAAAAAAAGGAGCGAGTTGAACCTTTCGTTAAGGGAGGTTTCGGAGTGTGCAGGGATTCATTCGTCATATATTTGGAAGTTGGAGAAAGACAAGACAAAAGTTCCTTCGTTTTTGGTGGTTTGTAGTTTGATCGAGGTATTGCATTTAGACATTGTAGAGGTGTTTTCCGTTTTTGGGTATAAAAATTTAATCATTGACTATTTAAAAGAATATCAAAGTGAGGATCGAGCAAGGAGAGAATATCGCATGTACATGTAAAAGAGTTTATGGTTGTTTTTCCATAAACTCTTTTTTTTATGTTTTCATGGCATAAACAAAACTTTTACATAGTAAATAACAAATGATTAATAAGTAACTAGTGGTGATAGTTGAACGCTAACGCTCAACTAGCCCGAGTGTTACAAGCGAATACACAATATGCCATCTAGTGCCAATTCAGATCCTGAAATCTGTGGAGGGGGTGCAAAATCTTCATGGGGGATCGGTGAAGGAAAAAGTGTAACCTTGTGTGTCAGCTTAAACCGCAGTTAATTGTATAGGTCGTCCTCTTTTTTTCTCTGCTTTGCTTGCTACGGGAATTATCACCCTTCGGGTGTCCTCGGGCGTCCTATGGAGGGGGTGCAAAATTTTCAGGGGGGATCGGTGAAGGGAAAAGTGTAACCTTGTGTGTCAGCTTAAACCGCTATTAATTGGACAGGCCGTCCTGTTCCCTATGGGCTATGGGCGACACTAGGGGGCTTGGGGG